>NZ_JBBIAR010000023.1:0-127991 GCF_054185165.1 Bradyrhizobium sp. UFLA05-109
TCACCCAGTACCGCTTCACCGGCGTGCAGGGTTTCGTGGAGTGACGTTCCATCGTTTTCCGCCGCCACGAACAATAGAGTACGGGTCGTATCAGGAAGATCGGACACGCGATTTGAGAAGGCGCGCTCCAGGCGCTCCGTCAGCGGAAGCCACGGGGTGCCTTGGGCATCCGCTGCCCGCTCGCCACGCGGCAGTTCCACGAGCGCCAGTGGGTTGCCGGCAGCCTCTTTGAGGAAGCGGTGCCGCAGGCCGACAGAAAGGCCTGGTGCGTGGAAGTCCAGCAGGCGCTCGGCGTCGGCATCGTCAAGTCCCGACAGTCGGTGCCGAATGGTAGAAGCATCTCCGAAGGAGCGACTGAACCCGTCGCGCATAGCCACGAGGAGAACGATGGGATCCGAACTCAGCCTGCGCGATACAAAGGCGAGCACGTCAAAGGTTGCCTGGTCCAGCCATTGCGCATCGTCGGCGATAAGAAGGATAGGCTTGTGTATCGCGCTTTCGGTCAAAAGATTCAACATGGCGAGCGCCACGAGAAAGATGTCGGGCGAGCCTAGGTCATCATGCATGCCGAAGGCGGTCAGCAATGCGGATCGCTGGCGAGGAGCCAAATCCGAAGCGCGCTCCATAAGGGGGCGCAGTGCTTGTTCGAGGGCTGCATACGGCAGGTGGACTTCGGCGAGAACGCCGGTCATGCTCAGCACCGAGACACCGCGTTCTCTGGCCTGGTGCCTAGCCCTTTCGAGGAGCGCAGATTTGCCAATTCCCGGCTCGCCGGTGATAACAAGTGTCGATCCGGCTCGATTGATCCGTTCAATCAGCCCATCGATCATGGTGATGTCTTGCTCTCGGCCCTGCAACACATTGAACGCCGATCGGGCGGTAACAGTGCGCCCCCTCGGGCCCCGCAAGTCGGCTTTTTTCCCCCGCTTTGCCATCCGACAACCGTTAAAGATGTGGCAGTAACAATCTCTTAGCTGCCTGGTCATCTTACCATGCGCCCGGGACCACTGCAGGACCAAATCCGGCGCATGCTTGAACTCGACGTCAACTTGTTGCCCATCAGCGAAGTGGCGGCCGTGCTCATTGAGGTCCGCTCAGTGGGGCATCGCTGACTGAATTTGCTCCCGCTGAGTTCTTCGCATTTTGCCCCAACTGCGACGAGGGGATGCCAGTTCGGTTCTATCAAGGTGCTCGGGAGCCGCTATAATGTCGTTTCTTGAACGATGGGACGAATATGAGGCGGCGGGAATTCATCACTCTTCTCGCGAGTTTCGCCATTGCGATTGCGTTGTCGCGCGCCATCGAAACGGCGATTGCGATGCGTGGATGGGAGCCCGGCGGAGGTCTCGTCGTTCAATCGGATGGATTTATGTTTGTCCATCGTGCAAAGGTCATATCGCTGGCAACGCAACACCATGTTCCTTCGGTTTCAGATCGAACGCTTCCTACCGAACAGGGCGGGCTACTCTCGTATGGCCCAGTAGACGATGACCTGTTTGTTGGGGCCGCCCTCTACGTCGATCGCATCCTCCACGGCATGAACCCGGCAGAGCTTCCGGTTCAGGTGCCGACTAAATTCGAGCTGAGATTAAATCTCAAGACTGCAAAGATGCTCGGCCTTACGATCCCGCCGTCAATCATGACCCGCGGCGACGAGGTTATTGAATGATCCTGCGCTGCATGAGTTCGATGTTGCCCTAAGCTCAACCGCGCTCAAGCCATTGTCACGGCGGCGATCGGCGGTTAGCCGGACGCCGAGTGCGCTTGCCTTGACCGCCGCTTGTGACCTGGGGCGGCGGAACATTCCGCGTCGACGCATGCCGCCATACGCTTGATCAAGTGAAAATGCACATAACCCAAAGATATCCTTTTTGCTCCCACAGGCCCGCCGCCACGGTGGTAATCTCGTATCCATTAGCGTGGTCCTTAGAAGAGCGATATATGCGGCGGCGGGAGTTCACTAAGCTTGTAGTATCAAGCGTCGTCACATTGTCGCAGATCGACGCGCGCGCACAGCAGTCGCCCCCGGTTATCGGCATCCTAGGAAGCTCAACGGCCGACGACTATAGTCCAATGATAGCCGCCTTCCGGAAAGGGCTGAGCGAAACCGGCTATTTCGAGGGAAAGAGCGTTGGCTTCGAATACGCATGGGCTGACGATCACTATGATCGGCTCCCCGCGCTGGCCGCCAAGCTAGCCGATCGACGGGTTAGCCTGATCTTAGCAGCAGCAACACCGTCGGCGGTGGCGGCAAAGTCGGCGACCTCAATTATCCCTATCGTATTCGCGATCGGCGGCGACCCGGTTAGGACCGGGCTGGTGGCTAGCCTCAATAGCCCGGGCGGAAATGTAACTGGCGCGGCGCATATCAACGTCGATACAGCGCCGAAACGGCTGGAACTTCTGCACGAGCTGTTGCCGAGCAGGACTTCGCTTGGACTACTGACGAACCCGACTAATCCGCTCACGTCCTCAGTTGAGAGCGAAGTAAGAGCCGCGGCCGAAGCCTTGGGTATCAAGCTGACTACATTTCACGCGAACACGGACGAGGAGATCGAGGCAACCTTCCAGAACGCTGCCGGGCTCGTCGCCGGCATAGTGATTGGCACAGACCCGCTGTTTACGAGCCGCGCCATGGTGTTGGGCGCGAAGTCCCTCGAATTCAAGCTTCCGGCCGTCTATCAGTACCGAGACTTTGTGGCAGCTGGCGGCATAATGAGCTTCGGCGGCGACATCAAGGATTCCTATTATCATGCGGGAATCTACGCCGGACGAATACTCAACGGCGAGAAGCCGGCCAATCTTGCCGTGCAACTTTCGACACGGGTGGAACTCTTCATAAACCTAAAGACTGCCAAGGCTCTCGGATTAGAGCCACCCGTGGCGTTGATTGTACGCGCCGATGAGGTGATCGAATAAGGGGCAGGATTACTCGCCTGGGTTTGGATGTCGGCGTCACGGGAGGGGGGAGGCTATTCTGGGGGGCTTGCGCCGACGAGCCATATCGGGCCAGGCGCGCTGCGTGGGACTTTCGTAGGTGCAAGCGGCAACGCGTCGCTGGGTTTGGGACTTGGCGCCAATGTGCTTGTAGGAGGATCCCACCGTACGATCTCGCTGCAACCGTTGTCGGTCGAGGGACAATTTGGTGTCAATCTGGCGGTAGGGGTAGCGGGCCTGAGGCTCTACTAGCCGGCAGGCTCGCTACGTCTTAAGCGCGTCGACCTTCGGCACTTGGCGCACGCGGGAGTCTGATCCGCGGCGATGGGCGGGATCGGTGCCCGAGCGCAGGTCACACGGATCAGATATCGGTTCGTTTTGATGTGCAGATGACCGACACGCGGGGAAAACTGGCAGGGCCGGCTTCACGCCGACCGGACATGCAACTTCGTTGGGTGATTTTACTTAGTCGATTACCCCACGAGCCGCAGCCGACCGTGGTCGGTCTGCTTGTGAGGGTAGCATTCGCTGGCCCAAAGCGGCTTCGGTTGGGAAGGCCACAGCCGGAGCAAATCGAAAAAGATCCCCTTAGACCAACTGAGAATTAGGCGTGCTGTCCTGCTCGCTGCGGCAGGGCAAATACAAGCGCTGCAATCGCGAACGCCAGGGCAATGGAGGCCGTGTAGCGACTGAGAGCCATGCCGCCGTGATCCAGCGGCTTGTCCAGGAAATCGCCGACGGTCGCGCCGAGCGGCCTGGTCAGCACGAACGCGATCCAGAATAACAGAGTGCGGGACGTTCTGGTCCACAAGTAAGCGGCGGCAACGATCGCAATGCCGGCGGCGAAGACGATGGCACCGCCGCGATAGCCGAGCCCCGTCGAATCCGCCATCCAGTCGCCAAGGGCCGTTCCAAGCGTCTGCGAGAATAGGATCGTGATCCAATAGAAGGTCTCAGCCGTCTTGCTGTTGATCGATGCGATCGAGACCGACCCCATCGTTCGGTACCAGATTGCGAGTGATGCAACGAGCAGACCCGCGAGTAGAGACGAGCCACCGAGATAACCGATGCCGAGCGATCGATCGACGAAGTCGGCGAATGTCGTGCCGACGGTCGTGGTGGCGACAATGACGGCCCAATATAGAAATGGATGGAACCGCTTGGCTGCCATCTGTGCGGCGACAGCGACAGCGAACGCGATGGCGAATATTGCGGTGCCGACGAGATAACCGAGATCCATCGACATGGTCACGGCATCGCCACCGGTTTCGCCGAGTGTCGTTGCCAGAATCTTGATGATCCAAAAACCCAGCGTGACCGCAGGGACTTTGCCGACGTCATTGGCGACAGCGTTGTCGTTCATTAAATTCATGAGGACCTTACTCCAGGAAGAGGTCGGCGACGGTCGGAACCATCACCGGATGATGTTCGAGATGACGGGAGAGGCCTCAGGCCTTCATCGAATCCATGACCGACAGCAGGTCGGCGAGCGCCTTTTTGCATTTTTCGGTGTCAGGATTGCTTTCGCGAAGCGCCTCGAGAGCCCGATCGATAGCCTTGTCGACGGTGTGCCAGTCAGCTGCCGCGCGTGGCTTCAGTCCCGCTTCCGCCTCGTCCCATCGGGTCTCCAGGTCCTTGATGCGCGTTTTTGCGCCAGCGAGGTCGCCCTTGTCGACGAGAGCCGCCACGTCGGCGGCGATGCTGCGGAATGGAATCAGGTCACCAAGCTTAGGTTGAGCAGCTTCCGCCCGGGGGAGGAGGGAGACTGCGCTCTCACCGTAAGGAAAGGATTGAGCGAGGGTGACTGCAAAGATTGCCGTGGCGCATTTGGATATTGTCATGGTTGCACTCCTTGGATGGTGGATTTGCAGCGTCCGGATGGGGAATTCATTCGCCGACGAAGGCGCTGCGGCTCCGGGCGCGCTCAAACGTCAGCCACGCGACCAGCGCAAAGATGATCGCGAGGAAAACGAGGCTGGTGTAGATCGTGCCGAGACCAAGCCCGCCATAGTCGCGGGACTGGGACAGAAGATCGCCGAGCGAAGCGCCGAGCGGGCGCGTCAGGATGTAGGCGAGCCAGAAGGTCAGTACTGCGTTGGCGCCGAGCGCATAAGCGGCGCCGATCGCCGCAATCAGCGCAGCGAACGCCGCGACGCCGACATTGAAGCCCAGCCCCAGTGCTTCGGTCGCAAGATCTCCAGCGGCGGTGCCGAGGGCGAAAGTGAAGAGGATGGCCGCCCAGTAGAAGAGTTCACGCCGCATTGTGACGATGGTGTGGATCGACAATGTCCGTTCCACCGCGTACCAGACGGCGAAGATCGCTGTCAGGGTCGTCGCGAACGCCGCGGTGCTAACGTAGAGGCTGATCTCGAGCTTGTCAGTGAGCGCATCGGTGATCTGCGTGCCGACGATGCTGAGCAGAACGACCGTCAGCCAGTAAATCCAAGGGACGTTGCGGTTCATCCTCAGTTGCACCACCAGCGCTGCGAGCAGGAAGCCGGCCATGAGAAGTCCGGTTACTGTCGTCCCAAGGCCGACATGAACGGTGAGATAGTCCGCTCCCGTCTCGCCGACGGTGGTCGACATGATCTTGATCGCCCAGAAGACGAGGGTGACCTCGGGGACCTTGTTCAGCATTCCACTATCGATGCGCAAATCATAAGGCACGTCGCTAGGCTCCTGTGCGGGAGAATGGGAGATCGATCCGAAGCGAATGTGCATAGGCAGACTTAGCTCCGCCTTAGGAGGTCTCGGAGGCGGGGCAGGACTTGCGGAACATCCTAAGTCTCTCCTAAGTTTGGGCCGCCACAGTCCGGCGGGGAACAGGAGAGGATTGATGTTCCGTTCACTCCACGCCGCGAGCCCTGCGCTGCTGCCGATAACCGCAGTTGCCTCGGCAGAGGGCCGGCTCGCCGCGTGATGCGCGTCCTCCTCGCAGAAGACGACAAGATGATCGGCGCCGCCGTCGTAGAGGCGCTACGGGATGCCGCCTACGCGGTCGACTGGGTGCGGGACGGCAACCTCGCGATCGAGGCGACTCGCAACGAGACGTATGACATTGTGCTGCTTGATCTCGGGCTGCCGGCCGTCGACGGTCTCGACGTCCTGAAGATCGTGCGCGCCCGCAACGCGCGCTTGCCGGTGATCATCCTCACGGCGCGGGATGCCCTAGACGATCGCATTCGCGGCCTCGATCTCGGCGCCGACGATTATCTCATCAAGCCTTTCGAAATCAGGGAACTGTTGGCGCGCATGCGGGCCGTGATCAGGCGCGAGGGCAGTGGAGCCGCGCCGATCCTGACCAACGGGAAGCTTCAGCTCGACCCGGTGACGCGCGAGGCTACCTTTCTCGGCGAGAAGGCAATTCTCAGCGCTCGCGAATTCGCCCTGCTTCAGGCTCTTCTTCTGCGTCCGGGAATCATCCTTTCCCGGGGCGAGCTTGAACGTCACATCTACGGCTGGAGCGAAGAGGTGGAAAGCAACGCTGTCGAGTTCCTGATCCATGCCGTTCGCAAGAAGGTCGGCGTCACGGCGATCAGGAACGTTCGCGGCGTCGGCTGGATGGTGGACCGTTCAAAATGATCGAGTCGCTGCGCGGTCGCCTTCTCATCGGACTTGCGGCGATCATCATTGTGACCAGCGCGGTCGGTGGCACATTTGCGTACATGTGGGCCTATAGCGAAGCAATTGAGATTCAGGATTCCGTCCTGATGCAGATCGGAACATTTGCGCTGAGTGCGCCGCTCAGGCAGAGCGCGCCCGTACGTGGGGTCGATGCGGACTCCGAGGTTGCGGTCGTCGAGCTGGGAGACGCGCCGCGCGGTCCCGTCGACAACCGTCGACTCTGGAGTCTCAAAGACGGATTGCACAACGATGTCTATCAGGGTCAGCCAGTCCGCGCTCTGCTGCGAACGCGGCCGGACGGCAGCCGGTTTGCGGTGACGCAAGGTACCGAAATCCGCACCGAGCTCGCGGCCGACATGGCAGTGCGCAGCTTGCTGCCAATCGCAGCGCTTGTGCCATGCCTGATGCTGGTGATTGCGGTCGTCATCGCACGATCCCTACGGCCGATGGTTCGCCTCGCGGACGAGCTCGACGCGAGGAGGGCCGATGATACGGGTCAACTCAAAGTGACGGGTGCGCCGAGTGAGCTTCAGCCGTTTCTTGCCTCGATCAACGGATTGCTTGTGCGGAGCCACGCGACGATGGAGCAGCAGCGACGTTTTATTGCGGATGCTGCCCACGAGCTGCGGACGCCCATCACCGCGCTCAGCTTGCAGGCCGAAAATCTCGATCCTCTCGACATGCCGGCGGGGGCGCGCGATCGCCTCGATACCCTGAAGAGCGGCATGCGGCGGGTGAAGCATTTGCTGGAGCAACTCCTGGCGCTCGCCCGCCAGGATTTGGCGCCGGCGGAAGCCAGCGAGACGGTCGATCTGGACAAGATTACCAAGGATGTCGTTGCCGATCTATTGCCGGAAGCAGCGGCGCACCGGATCGATCTCGGCTTTACGCTGGTCCAAGCCGTCGCCGTGCACGGCGATTCATTGGCTCTCGCGTCGGTCATCCGAAACCTGGTCGAAAATGCGGTGAAGTTCACGCCCGACGGTGGCAGGGTCGATATCGGCGTTTTTAGCGAGGCCGGATCGGCCGTCGTCCAGATCGAAGACACGGGGCCCGGGATTGCACCGCCGGATCTCGAGCGAATATTCGAGCCGTTCTTACGCGGCCGGCAAGCGAGCGGCGAAGGGGCCGGGCTCGGTCTTTCGATCGTGAAAGGGATTGTCGACCGGTTAGGCGGCTCGATCGCGCTCGAGAATATGGTTGGTGCCGAACAGTCGGGGCTGCGCGTCACGGTCAAGATGCGGGCGCTTGATGAAACGGGGGGGCGGCTCGGAACGTGAGGCGGCAAGTCCTCACGCAATGCACTGCGTGCGATCGCCGTTATTCGTCTCGGCAAATCCCGCTTGCAAAACCTCGTCGCGCTTGTGGCGGAGATGGGCGCGCAGGATGTGGGAGAGGCCGACGCCGTCGCGCCGCTGCAGCGCGTTGAGGATTGCTTCGTGCTCCTGGACGGCGCGGGCCCAACGTTGCGGCGTCATCGGCGTGACGTAGCGGGCGCGGCGAATGCGCGCCGTGACCGAAGCATAGAGTCCCGCGAGCACGGGATTGCCGGCCGCGGCGACGATCGCTTCGTGGATGGCGCGATTGCCGCGATAGTATCGGATCAAATCGCCTTCGCGATAGTTCTGCACCATCGCCGCATGCGCGGCGGCAATCTCGTCGATCTCGCTATCGGTGATGCGCTCGCTGGCGAGCTCGCCGGCAAGCGCCTCAAGGCCCTGGCAGACCTCGAAGAGGTCGCGCATGTCCCTGTCAGTCAGCTTCGCCGCGCGCGAGCCGCGATGAGGCAGCAGTTGCACGAGACCCTCGGCGGCGAGCACCTTGAGCGCCTCGCGCAGCGGCGTGCGCGAGATCTGGAGCCGCTCGCACAGCTCGCGCTCGGGTATTCGTGCGCCCGGCGGTATTTCGCCGTCGAGCAGAATGGCGCGGATGCGGCTGACGACGTCCTCATGAAGCATAGGACAAGGCTCAAGTTTGCATGCAAAAATGAGACTATAGACTAAAATACAGAAGTTCCAGCTTGAAAATGTCAAATTTTGCATTCAAAAAATGGAAAAGGACAAAAGGGACAAGAGGAAATGGACCTCCAGGTCGCAGAGGCGGAAGGCCTCGTTTTCGAGCGTGAGGACGGCATCGGGTGGATCACTTTCAACCGCCCGCAGGCCCGGAATGCCTTCACCTTCGCGATGTATGAGCGGCTCGCCGCAATTTGCCAGGAAGCCAACAGCGATCATTCCATCAAGGTGCTGTTGCTGCGAGGAGCGGGCGACAAGGCCTTCGCCTCGGGCACGGACATCAATCAGTTCCGCGAATTCAGGACGCCGCAGGACGCGCTCGATTACGAGAACCGGATCGATCGCGTGCTCACCACGCTCGAGCAATGCCGGGTGCCGACGATCGCGGCGATCAACGGCTTCTGCACCGGCGGAGGGGCGGGGATCGCCGCGGCCTGCGATCTGCGCATCGGCACGAAGAGCGCGCGTATCGGATTTCCCATCGCGCGAACCCTCGGCAACTGCCTGTCGATGTCCAATGTCAGCCGTCTCACTGCGCTCATTGGTGCCGCGCGCGTCAAGGATCTGATCTTCACCGCGCGCCTCATTGATTCCGTGGAAGCTGCAAGCGTCGGCCTGCTCAGCGAGGTCGTTGAGGACATTGCGGCACTCGACAAGCGTGCCGGCGAGGTCGCCCGCCTGCTCGCCAGCCACGCGCCGCTGACGCTGAACGCGACGAAGCAGGCGGTGGCCCGCTTGCAAAAGCGGCTGCCCCGGGAGGAGGGCGAGGACCTCATCCTGATGTGCTACACGAGCCAGGATTTTCGCGAAGGGCTCGATGCCTTCCTCAACAAGCGCGCCCCGCAATGGCGCGGCCAATAGGACGAGCCGAATGAAAAAGGATCAATCGCACTCCACCGCTCGCCCCATGGGACCGTTGGCCGGCCTCAAGGTCATCGATCTCACCCATGTCATGGCCGGGCCGACTTGCACCTTGATGCTCGCCGACATGGGCGCTGACGTCATCAAGATCGAGAAATGGCCGAACGGCGATGACACCCGTCATTCGGTGCCGCCAAAGATCGGTGACGAGGCCGCCTCTTTCCTGATGATGAATCGGAACAAGCGCGGCATCGTGCTGGATCTGAAGACCGCCGGCGGCAAGGAGGTGCTGCGACGGCTGATCGCGAGCGCCGACGTGCTGGTCGAGAATTTTGCGCCGGGTGCGATGGAGCGTCTCGGTTTTGGTTACGAGGACCTGCACAGAGAGTATCCAGCGCTGATCTATTGCTCGCTCTCGGGCTTTGGCCGCACGGGTCCCTATAAAGACCGTCGTGGCTTCGATCTCGTCGCGCAGGCGATGAGCGGTATCATGAGTTTTACCGGCGAGCGCCCCGATGGTCCGCCGGTGAAATGCGGCCCGCCGCTGTCCGATATCACCGCCGGCCTGCTCGCGAGCATGGGCATCCTTGCGGCCTACGCGCATCGCCTGAAGACCGGCGAAGGGCAGTGGGTCGAGACCTCGCTCTATGAAGCGGCCCTGGTGCAGACCTATTGGCAATCGACGATTGCGCTCGCCGCGGGCACGGCGCCGCGTGCGATGGGCTCGGCGCATCCGCTCAATGCGCCGTATCAAGCCTTCGAAGCTTCCGACGGCTGGCTGGTGGTCGGCGGCGCCAACAAGAAGCATTGGCTGTTGATGCTGGCGGCCCTCGGCGCGAGCGAGCTCGCATCCGATCCCCGCTTCGTCACCGGCGCCGACCGCATGGCGCATCTGAAGGAGCTCGAGGAGGTTTTGAGCGAACGCTTCCGCACCAGGACGCGAGCGCATTGGCTTGCGGCCCTGGATAACAAGGGCGTGCCGTGCGGACCCGTGCACGACATGCTGCAAGCCCTGAGCGATCCGCAGACGCTGGCGCGCGAGATGGTCGTCGAGGTCGAGCATTCGACCCTCGGCCCGGTAAAGACCATCGGGCTTCCGGTCAAATTCTCGGAGACGCCCGGCAAGGTCCGTTCCGGTGCCCCCGTCTATGGCGAGCATACGCGCGAGGTGCTGACGGAATACGGATTCGATGAAGAGCAGATCGAAGCGCTCGAAAAACAGGGCGCAATCGTTTCGGCGTCCACGAGGCGCGAGGAACGAGTCGCCTGACCGCGCGTCGATACGACAGACAAGAACAACAGACAAAAAGCAAAAAATCAGCCGGAGGATATCATGCGCAGCACGTCGACACTTCTGCTTTCCGCAGCCGCGGTCATCCTCGCAGGCACGATGCCGGCTTTTCCGGCCTGGCAACCGCAGAAGCCGATCGAGTTCGTCGCCACGGCAGGGCCGGGTGGCGGCACCGACAATCTTGCGCGCGCGGTGCAGAACATCATCACCAAGTACAAGTTGACCGAGCAGCCGATCGTCGTCGTCAACAAGGGCGGTGGCAGCGGCGCCGAAGGCTATGTCTATGGCAAGGCCTCGGCGGGCGATCCCTACAAGCTGATCTTCGGCACGTCGAATGCCTGGCAGCAGCCTCTCGTCTCCAAGGTCGCCTTCAACTACACCGACCTCACCCCCATTGCGGCAATGGCGCAGGACGAGTTTTTGCTCTGGGTCAAGCAGGACGCGCCCTACAAGACGGCAGGCGACTATCTGAAGGCGGCGGCATCGAGCGAATTCAAGATGGGCGGCGCACAGTCAAAAGACACCGACGAGGTGCTGACCCGAATGATCGAGAAGGCCGGTCACGTCAAACTGACCTACATCCCCTTCAAGAGCGGCGCCGAGGCCGCCGTGCAGCTCGCCGGGGGGCACATCGATTCCCACGTCAACAATCCCAGCGAAAGCCTGGGACAATGGCGTGGCGGAACACAGCGCCCGCTCTGCGCCTTCAGCCCGAAACGGTTGCCGCAGGGCCCGAAGATCACCGCGACCGAAGGCTGGAGCGACGTTCCGACCTGCGTCGAGCAAGGCCTCGACATCAGGCAATATGAGCAGCCGCGCACGGTGTGGCTGCCCGGCAAGGTCACACCGGACCAGACTGCGTTCTATGTCGACCTCATGAAGAAGGTGCAGGCGACACCGGAATGGAAGGACTACATCGAGAAGACCTCCCAGGTCGACACGTTCCTGATCGGCAGCGACTTCGACAAGTTCATCAAGGAGGACCTCGAGCACCTCAAGCAGGTGGCGAGCGAGCAGGGCTGGCTCATCAAGTGAAAGCCTAAGCTGCAATCCTGATGTCTCCTGTCGGACTGGAGCCCTCGATGATATCGCGCCGCGCCCTTGAACTTTCGACCGCCGTGCTCACCGGCAGCTTTGGTGTTGCGGTGGTCGTCTCCAGCCTCGACAACGGGATCGGATGGTCGAGCGCGGGCGTGGACGCGGGCACGTTCCCGTTCCTGACAGGTGTCATCATCGTTCTTGGCAGCCTCTACAATCTCGTGCGCGGCGCGTTGCCGGCCGTGACTCTCGCGAGCGTTCCCGTGGCGATCACACCGACCGAGCTGCGTCGGCTCGCAAGCCTGTTCGTTCCGGCCGCGATCTTCGTTGCGGCCATTCCGCTGCTCGGGATGTATCTCGCCTCCGCCATCTATATCTTTGCGGTGCTCGCGATCCCCGGCCATCAATCCGTGCCGCGAGCGCTGGCGATGGCGGGGGCGACAGCGCTCGCGCTCTACGTCGTGTTCGAGCGCGTGTTCCAGGTGACGCTGCCGCATGGCGCGCTCGCCGTCGCGTTCGGGTTCTGACGGAGAGGCCGATGGATAATCTCCAAGAGCTCCTGCACGGCTTCACCATCGCGGTCACGGTGCCGCATCTGGCGCTGATGGTGATCGGCGTGCTGCTCGGCATTCTCGTCGGCGTGCTGCCGGGGCTGGGCGCGCCGAATGGCGTGTCGCTGCTCTTGCCGCTGACCTTCGGCATGCAGCCGGTCTCGGCGATCATCCTGCTCTCCAGCATGTATTGGGGCGCGTTGTTCGGCGGCTCCGTGACCTCGATCCTGTTCAACATCCCCGGCGAGCCGTCGTCGGTTGCAACCACCTTCGACGGTTACCCGATGGCGCGCGACGGCCGACCGACGACCGCGCTCGCCACCGCCTTCGGCTCGGCCGCGTTCGGCGCGCTGGTCGGCGTCATCCTGATCACCTTCCTGGCCTCATGGGTGGCGCAGGTCGCGCTTGCCTTCGGGCCGCCGGAATATTTTGCGGTCTATTTCCTCGCCTTTGCGAGCTTCGTCGGCATGGGTGGCGCGGCGCCGATCAAGACGGTCGTGGCGCTCGCGATCGGATTTGCGATCGCCGCGATCGGCATCGACACCGTCTCGGGCAGCGTACGCCTCACGATGGGCATCGACGAACTCGTCAAGGGCGTGAGCTTCGTCGTTGCAGTAATGGGCCTGTTCGGCATCGGCGAGCTCCTGGTCGCCGTCGAGGAGGAGGTTCATGCCCGCGCAGTCTCCTCGAAGATCGACTGGAGCGAGGTGTTTCGCGCGGTAGCGCGCCTGCCGCGGCATGGTGTGGCATTACTGCGCAGTGCTGCGATCGGATGCTGGATGGGGATCACGCCGGGCGGTCCAACCGCGGCGTCCTTCATGAGCTACGGCATCGCCCGGCGCTTCTCCCGCCGTGGCCGCCATTTCGGCTCCGGCGAGGTCGAAGGCATCATCTCGCCGGAGACGGCCGATCATGCCGCCGGCACCAGTGCGCTGCTGCCGATGCTCTCGCTCGGCATTCCCGGCTCCGCCACTGCTGCGGTGATGATGGGCGGGCTGATGATCTGGGGGCTCAATCCCGGGCCAATGCTGTTCGTCGACCAGAAGGATTTCGTCTGGGGCCTGATCGCCTCGATGTATGTCGGCAACATCGTCGCCGTTGCGCTGGTGTTGCTCACGGTGCCGGTGTTCGC
Organism: Bradyrhizobium sp. UFLA05-109; assembly: GCF_054185165.1. Classification (NCBI taxonomy): domain Bacteria; kingdom Pseudomonadati; phylum Pseudomonadota; class Alphaproteobacteria; order Hyphomicrobiales; family Nitrobacteraceae; genus Bradyrhizobium; species Bradyrhizobium sp. UFLA05-109. The sequence goes on from NZ_JBBIAR010000023.1 coordinate 13,450, forward strand.
CGCCCTGATGCGCATCCCCTTCGCCGTGATCGCGCCGCTGATCGTGATCATCTGCGTCGTCGGCGCCTATTCGGTGTCGAACTCCTATCTCGATGTGGTCATGATGCTCGGCTTCGGGATCGTCGGCTATCTCTTCAAGAAGCTGTTCTATCCGCTGGCCCCGCTGGTGCTCGCGATCGTCATCGGCGACAAGGCTGAGGATGCGTTCCGGCAATCGATGCTGATGTCCAAGGGATCGCTCGGAATCTTCTTCGCCAACAGGCTGGTGACAAGCCTGGTGGTGGCCGGCATCGCGCTGTTGCTGCTTCCGCTCGTGTTGCAGCTCACGCGTCTCTGGCGCAAGCCCACCTCGTCGGCCGCCGAGCCGACAAGCCAGGAAAAGGTGATCATATGACCGCAAAGCCGCTCATTGCATTGGCGATGGGAGATCCCGCGGGCATCAGCCCGGAGTTGACGGCGAGGCTCGTGGCGCTCGACGATCTCCGCGCCCGTGCCCGGCTGGTCGTGATCGGAGACCGCCGCATCTTCGGCGAAGGCGCGCGCGTCGCCGGCGTTACTCCGGAGCTGAGGACGGTGGAGCGGGGCGCTGATTTTCGCGCGGCTGAGTGCGACGCGCTATTTGTCGATCTCGGCCATCTCGCCCCCGCGGATGTCGAACGCGGCGTTGCGAGCCTTGCCGGCGGCCGGTTCGCGCTGGCGAACTACCGGTGCGCGCTCGAGCTTGGCCGCGATGGCCGCGTCGATGCGGTCTGCTTCACTCCGTTCAACAAGCAGGCGATGCGGCTTGCGCGCGCCGACTATGACGACGAAATCGCGTTCTCGGCGGAAGTCGTCGGGCTCAAGACTGCGGCCAGCGAGTTCAACGTGCTGGGCAAGCTCTGGAACGCGCGGGTCACCTCGCACATCGCGCTGAAGGACGTCGCGGCGCGATTGTCCGTTGAGCGCATCCATCGCGCGCTCAAGCTGACCGACAGCTGCATGCGCAACGCCGGCTTTGCGCGGCCGCGCATTGCGGTCGCAGGTCTCAATCCGCATGCCGGCGATGGCGGCAATTTCGGCCGCGAGGAGATCGACATCATCGCGCCCGCGGTCGAAGCCGGCCAGCGTCAGGGCATCGTCGTCGAGGGGCCGTTCCCGGCCGACACGGTGTTTCTCCGTGCGAAGAACGGCGCCTTCGATGCGGTGCTCACGATGTATCACGACCAGGGACAGATCGCGATGAAGCTGATGGGCTTCGATCGCGGCGTGACCCTGCTCGGCGGCTTTCCGTTTCCGATTTGCACGCCCGCGCACGGCACCGCCTACGACATCGCAGGCCAGGGGATTGCAACCACCGGCGCTAGCCGCGCTGCCTTGGTGCTCGCGGCAGAAATGGCCACTCGTCCGTTCGTCTAATTTGTACTCGTGGGAGAAAGGTGCTTGCTGGACGTCACCCGTCTAAGCGAGTTGCCACCAAACAGCATCGGCGGCATGGCGGAGGGCTGCGGGATCCTAGCGGTCCCGATGGGTTGGTGACCAGCTCGAACTTAGTCAGCTCAACCGCACAGCCATCAGAACCGTTCGACGCCCGCGAGAAGAAGCGCGAACATCAAGACGCCAGAGTGCTCTGCTCAACGCTTCGACAAGAACTCGAAGATTGCGCCGGTGAATGCTGCCGAAGCACAACCAACTGTGCCCCCGCAACGATAGGCTCCCACGCGTGAAGGTCGGCGGGCGCTCCATGCACGAAAATCATTGGTTCTCCGGAGCCCTGTTCCACTTATTTCGCGCGAAATCCGTTATTCTCGACTTCCTTGACACCGTGGGTGGCCCAAGGCGTGGTGATTGGGAAGACAAGGCACAGCAAAGGAATAAATGCTGATTAGCGGACCATCGTCTCCTCCTTGGTTGTCTGCTGATTTCCCATTCCTCCGGAATCTTATGCTTCTCTCTTCCGAACTATAACACAAGGTTCCGCGTGAGAGGCAGGACCAAGTCTGGCCGTCGAAGCGGGTTCACATTCAGACTCTTCGCCCAACAAACGATGGCAGCCGCGAACGCAACTCTGTTGGAATTTCTGAAGGAGGGGGCGCTAAGGCCTACGATCAGCAGAGGCTTTCCGCTGTCCGAGGCCGCTGAAGCGGTCTGCCATCTGATCGGTCACAGATCAAACCTCCGGCCCCGGCGGGGCCGCCATCTCTCGACGGTCGGCCCCTAACCGTGCAGGTACGCAGGTCGAGCATCAGACCATCCCGCTCGGCTGCGAGAGACGTTCCTGGAATTACAGTTGCGCGACAACACGAATCCGAAATTTGCGTAAGTGATGAAGCTTAAGGACGCGCACGGCCGCGCTCTCTGTGCCGCGGATACATCGACAAGGTGATGGATCAGATGATGATGGACGGCGAAAGCGCTCGGCGCCGATCGCAAAGAAAGCCCAACCGGAACGGTTGGCGGCACACGCCATCCGCAGAAAGGTCAGATTCACGATCCGGGCGTGATCGGTTCATCCTTGCTTGTGGATAAACGGTGCATAACCGCAGCACCAGAACGTGGCCCGCCGGTTGTTGGCAGTCTGCAAAAAGGCCGCAGCGTCAAATGCCGCTGCGGCCCCGCCGGGTCAAAAAAATAGGTGAAATATGGTCCAGCCCCGGCGCCAATAAAGCTACGCCCCGAGGTTTTGGTGGCGCAAATGAAATCGGCCTGTCGCTTAACGAACCGGACCAACTGTTGCCTGTGGACAACTGAAATCTCAGGAGCCTTGACCAAAGTGGTCGGTGACGCTGGCTGACTTCCGCCCGCCAGAGCCCAACTTGACTGCGTCAGGCTGCCGCGCCGACAAACGCTTACGCCTTCGATATCTGCCGTATGCTTGGCTTGCGCTCGGCGGGGCGTGCTTCAAGAGGGATGGAGCGGCTCCGGCGCTTGCCAGCCCCTGCCGGGGCCGCTTCTCTGGCCTGTCTTCGCGGGCCGCGAACTGGACCCCTTACCTCGACCTGGCCCAAGGCCCCTCAAGCCGACCGGGGGCCTCCTTCTTGGTTCATCTTTTGTCTTAGTGCACACGCCGGCTACGTCGCGCATCATGGCGCCGTCTGCCTCGGGGCTGGCCTGAGCGGACCCTTCGGCCCTGTGCTGCGGATTCGGTGCGGACCTCCAGCGGCACGGGGCCGATTTGGCTTACTCGGTGCGATCCTCGCCTTGGCTCAACAGTCGCATAGGTCCCGCTCTCATGCAGCTCGAGCCAGCCGCGATCGACCGCGTAGTTGATGCCGGCGCCGATCTCTGGGCCGTTGGCTTCAGCGTGTAGAGGAAGGGCGCGTTGAACTTCTCGATGTTGATGCGGCCGTTCTGCACGGGCGTGATGCCCGTGGCGATCTCGACCAGCTTGCGTGCTGCGGCTTCTGGGTTGGCGAAGGGACGTTCGGAGGTGAGCTTCATGCAGCGGATGCTCCGCGTTGGCGGGGGCCCTGGACCTGAGCCCGGGCAAGGTCCTGCCAGGCCAGAGCGACACGCAACCACTTTAAGCGGTCAACGGCGCACGTAGCGGCTACGGCGTGGCGCATCGCCTCTTCGGCTTCCAGACGCGGATCGGCATCTTGGCTCATCCTGCCCCTATAGCCGAAACAGCTTAATGGCCGACGAAAAAGCGCAGCCGGGAAACTACGGCCGGTAGGAGTTCGAGAGGAGCGCGTCCCGGCTTATCAGGCCCAGTTTGGCACGGCGTTCAATGCGCTTGCGCCGCATTGCAAACTGGCCATGGCCTCCGAATTAGACCGGGTTTGCGCCGAAACCGCACGCGTATAGGTTGTAGCCGGGCTGAGGGGGATTCGATGGCTAAGACACCGATTTCTGCCGGTGATTTGGGCTGGATCATTCTCGAAGAGTTGAGGGATTGCGGCGATTGCCCGGTAGGCGTGGCACTTGCAGTCATTCCTGACCCCGACGCTGGTGATTGGCGTGTAGTCATCCAAGCACGCAGCCGCAATGCGATGACAAGAACATGCCTGCGGCGCATTGCAAGTATCGAGAAGAGACTAAAAGTCGTCTATGCGGTGGATGAGGCGTGAAATCATGGGTCAACCCCGCTGATGGATCCTGGCCGAACTTATCAATGTGTGGCATCACGCAAGGTGACGAGCTTGCGCCCGCCAAAACGCGGTCTGGAGCCGGGCCACGATCCTATCAGCGGCGGCGATGGCAGTGGCGGGCTTTCTCCGCACTCCTCAACTTCAGCGGCGGCAATCACCGCCTGCTTTTCCTGACAGCGGCCGCGCTGCTGCTTGCGGTATTGCCGAGCGATCTAGGATATCCGCGGCGCACCGACGGCTGGATCGGGGAGCGACCGACGGATTGAGAGGTTCTCGTCCGATACACCGGCGGATTCCGAGGAAATGTGGATCAACAGTGAATTGCGCAATCAGACGCTACTCGCCCTTCACCGACGCGCTCTTTGTGTCCAAGGGAGAGGGGCTAAACGCAATCTTGGCAAAGCCACCAACAATCCTTTTTACCTCTTCCTCCGCGAGTTCGATTTTGCCGTCCTTTGTGGGTCATGAGTGCCTCCTGGTCCATGGCCAGTCTGGCCGCGCCGAATACCAGTGGAGCCTCCAATCAGCCTACATGACCTAGGTCACAAAAGCCCCACCCCTAACCCCAATCCTCTCTGCTCGCGCAACCCCCTCCGCCGCCCGCTTGCCAAAGCTAGCGCCTCGAACTGGCCGGCGGGCATTCTGCACGACCATGCAGCGCCTTAGTCTACGCCGTAAGGTGGTTACGAACCCTCCATAGAGCAGCACCCCTGTCGCCAAGGTGATTAGACTGAAAACGTGGTCCAAGTTCATCTTCGTCCTCGCCGGCTGCATCAGTGGCCATGAACCGGACAGTGAAGAAACCGGCCCGAATCTTCCGTGACGGCGCTCACAATGTCGGTCGCAGTCCGGACCTTGCCCGGCGGCAATCAAAATGGACTTTTGAACCGCAAGGCTGCTCCTCGCGACAGAACTTATGCTAGGGGCGAACGGGTCGAGTGGTAGCGTCATGCGTATCAAGACACTCGCGTCACATTTCCTCACCTGTATCGTGACCCTCGCCGCTCTCATTGGGGCGCAGCAAGCATTTTCCCGTCAGGCAGATGCCGGCGCGGGAGCTTCCATATTTGTTGATCAGATCGCGAATCGGGCCGTCAAGGGCGACAGGCTACCCTCTGTGCGAGCACTGCCTAACGACGCCCGTTGCAAGCCGCCGATTGACGTCGTGGGACGTTGTTTTGCCGACGCGAGATTGAACCCAGAGCCTAGCCTGACCTGAGTGGCACTCCTTGCCTGCTGAAGCCGCTGCTTCGCGAGGCGATTGCTTCTTATCAACGCGCCTTGATGTCAGCTTCCGGCAGCATTCAGCCTGGATTGGCTTTAGCCTCCGGTTATGCCGGTGAGCCGGAACAGCGAGTGGCGCCGGCGCCGTGTCGCGATTCAACGTGGGACTCGTGATCGCGAGCGGACTTTCGATCGGACGTTGTTTACGCTGTTCGTGGTTTCAGCGGTCTATCTGTTGATCACTACGGATCATTCACGTCAGACCGAGCAGATCGTCTCGCACGCCGTTCCGCAAGGTGATGCTGTGGGGAGGGTCTGAGATCGAAATTTGAGGTGAGGATGGTAGTTGGACCAGCATCTGAGCCGCTCCGCCTTTCTCGCTCGTGCACCTGCTTCCGCGGCTCAGGCATCAGCGCTCCGCGGAAGGAACGTATCGCGATCCATCGTCCGCCGCGGATTCTTTTCTTAGCAAGTCACACGCCTCTTAATCAGCGGGTCCCAGGTTCGAGCCCTGGTGCGCCCACCATACAGTCCGCCGAAACTCGCTGTGGAACGCGAGCCTTCGGAAAGGCCTGTTTTCGGCTGTTTTTCGCGATCGGTGATCACCGTTTTTGCGTCTCTGTCCGCAGGCCCCGTCTCCAGGGCATTTTTGAGCCGTCCGTCTCCGGCGGCGAAAATCCCGTTCCCGGCATGGCCTGTGAGAGGGGTACGGAGCGAGGGGACAGGGCTAAACCGCGCAAGGAGGATCGTGCGGCGGGCGCATCGCGGATGCGTTGGTCGAACGTTGGATGCCCACAGTTCGGCTCTGGGTTCTTGGGTCGCCGAGGCGGTGCTCGATCGAGCTCCAAATCTGATTGTTCGTGTCCGGTAATCCGGCCATGGCCACATTGTTCCCAAGTCGGCTCACCTGGAGCGAGCGCGCGGAGCTTTCCCGCCAAGCTTGGTCACAATTCTATTCTGTGGCCGTCGTGCTGACCTCGGAAGGCACCATCCGCTGGACCGGCGATGCGGTCGCGCGCCTCGTTGCCGCAGAGGAAGCGCTGCATCCGCGATTGCGCATCATTTCCGATGAGCGTCTCACCGGGCCCCCGCGAGAAAAAGTGCAGGCGCGGCTGTTGACGATCATCGGTGGCATACCCGTCCCAAGGCGCGTCAGGAATACGCCGGTCCCGGAGACGCGTGCGATGTTTTCCTTCGCGAGGCGATCGAGGAAGTCTTCAATGAGTTCGGATCGCGCGGTGTTTCGACGGTGCAGCGCGGCTATGCCGTGGTGCCACGTGATCATCACCGTAAACACCAACGCGCCGAAGCCCAGCGGTATCCATCCTCCTTCCATGACCTTCAGCAAGTTGGCTCCGAAGAATGCCAAATCGACGATCGCCAGGCTGCCGGCAACTCCGATCGATTGCCAAAGGCTCCAGTGCCAACGCACTCTCATCACCTCGAACAAGAGGACGGTAGTGAGCACCATGGTCGTGGAGACAGCGGTCCCGTAAGCACCAGCGAGCCGGTCCGAGCTGCCGAATGCAATTGCAAGAGCGACGGTAAAGATCATCATCGTCCAATTCACGAAAGGAGCGTAGATCTGGCCGTATTGATCGGCAGAGGTCTGGAAGATCTGGACGCCTGGAAACCAGCCGAGCTGCATGGCTTGCCTGGTCATCGAGAAGGAGCCGGTGATGATGGCCTGGCTCGCGATGATAGTCGCCAGAGTCGCAAGAGCCACCAAGGGATAGATCGCCAAGGCCGGCGCGAGTAAGAAAAAGGGGTTGCCATTACTGTTCGGCGCATCAACGAAATTGCCGACTTGGCCGGCATAGTTCAGGACCAGGGCCGGAAGGACTATGCCGTACCATGCCAGTCTGATGGGAGTTCGTCCGACGTGCCCCATGTCGGCGTAGAGAGCCTCACCACCAGTCAAGGCAAGAAAGACGCCGCCAAGCAGCATGAAGCCGGCGAGACCGTGACCGAATAGAAGCTTGATGCCATAGCTTGGATTCAATGCGGCCAACACGCCGATATGATGGACGATGCCGAGAAGTCCAAGCAATCCGATGGTGATGAACCAAACGATCATGATCGGGCCAAAGGCTCGGCCGACGGTTGCAGTACCGCGGCTCTGGAGTGCGAAGAGCGCGACGAGGATCGCTACGGCTATTGGCATCGTGTACGGCTTGAAGATCGATGTCGCCACATTCAAGCCTTCGACGGCGCTCAAGATCGAGATTGCCGGCGTGATGATTCCATCCCCGTAGATGAGCGCGGCGCCAAAGAGCCCGACAACGACCAGCCAGCGACCACGGCGCGAACCGTGCGCCCCCGTTATCGCCATCAGTGCCAGAATTCCGCCCTCGCCGTGATTGTCGGCGCGCATGACGAGGATGCCGTATTTGATCGAGATGGTGAGGATCAACGCCCAGACGATCAGCGACAATGAGCCAAGCGCCGCGTCGGCGGAGAAGCCCTGGCCCATGATCTGCTTGATTGCCTGCAACGTATAGAGGGGGCTCGTACCCAGATCGCCATAGACGATTCCGAGCGCGAGCAGAATCGTGGCCGGACTGGGAGACTGCCTGACGCGGGTCTGCGGCGAGCCGGTGAATCCAGTTTTGGCAGAAAGTGCCGAGATAGAGGTGTTAGGCATTGGAGCCACTGGTATCAAGCGGAGCGAGACGAACCCCTTCGTCCTGGGAATTTATCCGTACCTCTCTCTGCCCCGGACGCGATTCATGAAGCTCTTCGGCGAGCCTATCCGCGACCAGCTGAGCGAGTTCGTCGTGCTCGAGCCGCTGGCCGCCTTGATCAGAAACGGTGCTGTGATCCAGCAGGTCGAACCGATGATGAGGCATAATCGATTAACTCGCCTCGCCGAGTTTGTTCCGATCGGTGACGGCGAACTTGCCATTTTGATCAGTTGCCTGCGAAACTAGTCCTCGACACGTGCAGCCTTGACGTCACGACGAAAATCCTGGCCGAATACCGAACGGGCGTTTCCGCGGCGGGTACCAGTCACTGGCCTGCGGCGTATTCGAGCGTCCGATGGGGAGTTGCAGTCTCGGTTGTTAGACCCGCATTCATTCCTTGAATAGAACGTCGTGGTCGCGCGCAAAGGTCGCCAGCAGTGGCAGAGCTGCGCCGCCAATTGCGCGCGCATCGCGACCGACCGAGCCTTCGACCACCACGGCGTCGGTGAGTCCCTGTCGGTCCATTCGTGCCCATTGTTCGTTGGTTCTCTCGACAAGGCGTCGCCGCACGTCGGCTGGAAAGGCGCCGTCGATGACGATGGCTTCAAAGTCGATGACCGCCAGCAATGCAGCGATCGCCTGCGCCAGGGCTTCGGCGGCTTCGGCAATCCAGGCCTCGAGTGGTTCCTCGAAGCTCGACCAATCATCAGGCGAGAGCCAGATGTCAGTGCCGCGTCGACCGGCGGCGATCAGCCGACGCTCTAGTCGATAGATAGAGGCGGTGCGGATTAACTGTTGAAGGCTGGTCTCGCCGCTCTCTTCCCGTCGCATGATCGGCAACGAGCCGAGCGCTCCGGCGTTGCCGCTACGACCCGGAAACAGACTGCCGTTCAGAACGATGCCGCCGCCGACGAATGTGCCGACATAGAAATAAGCGAAGTCGCGGTAGGTTGCTCCTGCACCGAAGGTGAGTTCGGCCGCACATGCCGACGTCGCGTCGTTGTGGACGCGGATCGGCCATGGCCCGAAGCGGCGCGAGAGTTCGGTGGTAACGTTGAAGTCGCGCCACTTGCCGAGCGCGCCGGGTGGCGTTTGCAGATCAGCCTCCCAATTCCACAATTCAAACGGCATCGCGACGCCGATGCCGCTGATCCTGCCATGCAAATTCTCCGGCAGTGCGGCGAGAAGGTTTGGCATCTCGCGTTCCGCAAACGCCATGAGGTCCTCAGGCAAGGGGAAGGCATAGATCGTGCGGCGCCTGGCCCGGATGCCGGCGATGAAGTCCATCAACACCAGATCGGAACTGCGCCGGCCGATCATCAGGCCGAGCCCGAAAGCTCCGTCTGGATTGAGCGAGTAGGGGACAGATGGCTGGCCGATCCGGCCCCGCTGCGGCTCGCCGGCGAGCAGCAATCCGTCGGCTTCCAGCCGGTTGATGATGACCGTCGTAGTCTGGGTCGACAGGCCGGTCAGGCGTGCGATTTCGACCTTCGCGAGGCAGCGATGGCGCCGGATGAGGGAGAGGATCAGGCGCTCGTTGTAGAGTCTCACCCCTGTCTGGGTGGTGCCGCGGCTTCCACCCGGCAAAGTCACCGGCGGGTTGGCCCCGGTAACCGGCGCTGTTTCATCCATCCTCGGCTCCCAAACCCTTGAGCTGTCTAACATTCGCGGCAGCCTAACCGGCACAGTGAACGGAGAGAAGCCGCGCGTCAATTAATAAATCGGAATGATTTATTTATTGACTCGGGGCGTCCTGTGCTCCTAGGATCACCAAACATGCGGGGTCGAACCGCTTACCAAACAAACGTCCCACGGGAGGGGATCAATGCGTCAGTCATTCGGGCTATTCACCGCACTCGTGCTTGCTTTCGGTGCTGCCGGCGCTTCCGCCGCTGACAAGCCGATCGTCGGGCTCATCACCAAGACCAACACCAATCCGTTCTTTGTGAAGATGAAGGCGGGCGCCGACGAAGCGGCCAAGGCCAATGACGTCGAGCTGCGCTCCTTTGCCGGCAAGGTCGATGGCGACAATGAGAGCCAGGTGGCGGCCATCGAGAATCTGATCGCCGCCGGTGCCAAAGGCATCCTGATCACCCCGAACGACTCTCGCGCCATCGTGCCGGCCGTGGAGAAGGCGCGCGCGGCGGGCATTCTTGTGATTGCCCTCGATACCCCGCTCGACCCGCCGAACGCGGCCGATGCGACATTCGCCACCGACAATTTTCTGGCTGGTCAGTTGATCGGGGAGTGGGCCGCGAAAACGCTCGGCGCCAAGGCGGCATCTGCGAAGATCGCACTTCTGGACCTCAACGTGAACCAGATCTCGGTCGACGTTGCCCGGGATCAGGGCTTCCTGAAGGGCTTTGGAATCGATCTCGGCAATCCCGCCAAGATCGGCGACGAGAAGGATGCGCGCATCGTCGGTCACGATGTGACGCTCGGCAGTGAGGAAGGCGGTCGCAAGGCGATGGAAAACCTGCTGCAAAAAGACCCCGGCATCTCGCTCGTCTACACCATCAACGAGCCGGCCGCGGCGGGCGCCTACGAAGCCTTGCGTTCGGTCGGTCGCGACAAGGACGTGCTGATCGTTTCCGTCGACGGCGGTTGCCCCGGCGTGCGCAACGTGAAGGATGGGGTGATCGGTGCCACGTCGATGCAGTTTCCGCTGCTGATGGCGGCGAAAGGCGTCGAGGCGGTGAAGGCCTTCGCCGCCGATGGCGGAAAGCCTAAGGCTTCGCCCGGACTCGACTTCTTCAACACGGGCGTCGAGCTCGTCACCGACAAGCCGGCAGCGGACCTGCCATCGATCGACAGCGCCGCCGCCTTGAAGAAATGCTGGGGTTGATCCCGTCGCTGACTTTTTACCTTTGGCGAGGAGAGGCGCCCGGAATCCGGGCGCCAGACAACAGCGGAGACTTTCGCCCCGAGCGCTATGGGCGCGTCTTACGCATGCAACGAGGAAAACGGCCATGACCGATATCGGCAACAGCCGACCCGCTGCCCAGGCCTTCGAGCTTCTCGTCGACAAGAGCGAGCCGCGCGTGGCCGAATTCGAGGTGCGTGCAAGATCGCCGTTGCAGAAGCTTCAGCACTTTCTGCATGCCAATCCGACCGCGGTGCCGGCGATCGTGCTCCTGCTCGGCGTTGCGGCGTTCGGACTCATCGTCGGCCCGCGCTTTCTATCGATGTTCAATCTGTCGCTGATCATCCAGCAGGTCACGATCATCGGTGTGATTGGCGCGGCTCAGACGTTGATCGTGATCACCGCTGGCATCGATTTGTCGGTTGGGGCCATCATGGTGCTGTGCTCCGTGATCATGGGCAAGCTTGCAGTCACCATGGGACTGGCTGCTCCACTGGCGCTTGTGATCGGCATCGCCGTTGGCGCAGGCTGTGGGGCTCTCAATGGCACGCTTGTCACGCGCGTGAAGCTGCCGCCCTTCATCGTGACGCTCGGGACCTGGTCGATCTTTTTCGCCCTCAATCTCTGGTACTCCGCCTCGGAAACCATCCGTTCGCAGGAAGTGGCGAAAGTTGCCCCGCTGCTCCAGGCGCTCGGAAAACCGGTGGACGTCCTGGGGGCCCGCTTTACCTATGGTTCCTTCTTCATGATGGGGCTCATCGCCTTGATCTGGTTCGTGCTCAATCGCACAGCCTTCGGCCGCCATCTCTATGCGGTTGGCGATGATCCCGATGCCGCGCGGCTCGCCGGCATCAGGACCGACCGCATCCTGTTCTCCGTCTACGTGATTGCCGGCATGATTTGCTCGCTCGGCGCTTGGGCTCTGATCGGGCGCATCGGTTCGATCAGCCCGCAGGCCGGCCAGACGGCCAATCTCGACAGCATCACGGCGGTGGTGGTCGGCGGCGCCAGCCTGTTCGGCGGGCGCGGATCGATCATCGGGACGCTGATCGGTGCCCTGATCGTGGGCGTGTTCCGAAACGGACTCGCGCTGTCCGATGTGGACGTGCTCTGGCAGGAATTCGCCGTCGGCTGGTTGATCATCATCGCCGTGGCGCTTGATCAATGGATTCGCAAGGTGTCGGCATGAGCATAGCTGCGAACGTTCAGAACTCCGAACCGCTCGTGCAGGCGCGCGGCCTCGTCAAGCGCTATGGCCGCGTGACGGCGCTCGATCACGCCGACTTCGATCTCTATCCGGGTGAAATCCTCGCCGTGATCGGAGACAACGGCGCGGGAAAATCCTCACTCATCCGCGCACTTTCGGGCGCACTTGTTCCTGATGCCGGCGAGATCAGGCTCGATGGTAGGCCGGTCGCATTCCGCTCGCCGCTCGATGCGCAGGCCGCCGGCATCGAGACCGTCTATCAAACGCTTGCGCTGTCGCCGAGCCTTTCGATCGCCGACAACATGTTTCTCGGCCGGGAATTGCGCCGGCCGGGCCCGCTCGGTTCGATCTGCCGCATGCTCGACCGGAAGGCCATGCAGCGCATCGCACGCCAGAAGCTCACCGAGCTTGGTCTCATGACTGTGCAGAGCATTAATCAGCGTGTCGAGACTTTGTCGGGTGGTCAACGCCAGGGCGTGGCAGTCGCAAGAGCCGCCGCTTTCGGCTCGCGCGTGGTGATCATGGACGAACCGACTGCGGCGCTTGGCGTCAAGGAATCGCGTCGTGTGCTGGAGTTGATCCTCGACGTGCGGCGGAGGGGCGTTTCCGTGGTCCTGATCAGCCACAACATGCCACACGTGTTCGAGATCGCCGATCGCATCCATATTCATCGGCTTGGTCGGCGATTGACGGTGATAGATCCCAAGTCCTATACGATGTCGGATGCGGTGGCTTTCATGACCGGCGCGCGCGTACCTGCTGAGATTGCGGCCTAAGGGACTCAAGCCAAGATAGATCGCATCCCAATTTGCGATGGGGGTGCGATCCGGGCTGTCGGATGGTTATCGGTGGCCGCACTCATCCACTGATCCATGCCTCGACCTCTGCTTTTCTCGGCAGATCCGCGCCTTGTCGGGAGCAAGTGATGGCGGCCGCCGTCACGGCGAATTCGATCGCGCGAGCCAGCTCCGGCGCGGTCAAATCTGCGATGCATTCTTTGCTCAATTTGCCCGAGCTGCTCAGATGGCTCAAAATCGCGGCGTGGAACGTGTCCCCGGCGCCGACCGTGTCGACGACATTGATCGGTTTCCCCGGCACCGAGAATTTTTCGCCGCTTTTCAGGTAGCTGGTCGCGCCATTGCCGCCGTGCGTGACGAGAACAATCGAAGGACCCGACGCAAACCAGTCGGCGACGACCTCATCGGTCTTCGCATCCTCGCCGTAAGCCGCGGCGATATCTTCCTCGCTTGCCTTGACAATGTCTGCGATCGACAGGAAGGCGCCGAAGCGTCTTTTCCAATCCTCGAGGTTGGGTGTGACGGTCGGACGCAGATTGGGGTCGACGGATATCACGCGGCGGCCAGCTTCGCGCCTGGCGAGCGCGAGATAGGCATCCGCAACGGGGGCCACAGCCAGCGTATAGGATCCGAATGTGAGCGCGCAAACTTCGGCCGGCAATGAACCTGGCAATGCGTCGATGCCGACTTCCCGGTCTGCCTTGCCTTCGCCGTGGAACGAATAGCTCGGCTGCCCCGACGGGTCAGTCGTAACGATTGAAATCGTCGTCAGGCGATCCGAGTTGACGACGTAATCGAGAGCGACCCGCTCCGATTCCAGCTTTCGTCGCAGGGCCATGCCCAAACGATCGGAGGAAATCCCACCGCAAAATGCTGCTGTTTCCTCAAGTCGCGCTAGGCCAATGGCCACGTTCAGTGGGGAGCCACCCAAGGTCACTCGCGCAGTCAGACCGGAATCCGGCCTTTCAACGACGAACAGATCCGCCAGGGCTTCGCCGCAAACAAGGATCATGGGGCGATCGTCCTGGTGGCGCACCTAAGCAAGTGATTGAATCCCTTCGGCACTAGCTGTCCCCCTTGAACAGCACATTTTGGTCGAGGAGAAAGCGGGCGAAGAAGGGAAGACTCGCGGCGCCCATCGTGCGGGCATTGGCTCCAATCGACCCTTCGCCAATCTCGAAAGGTGAAAGCCCTTGCAGATCGGAAGCGCTTTTTTTCTCGCGCACGAGAGTGACGAGCCGCTGCCGGATGTGCGCTGGAAAGCCACCGTCGATGACGACCTGACTGAAGTCGAGCACCGATGCCGATGCGACAATCGCTTGCGCGAGGCTATCCGACGCTTCTTCAAGCCAGTCATCGAGAACCGGGCCGAGGCTTTCCCAGTCCTGCGATCTGAAGAATGCGACGGGGTCAAGACCGGCACCAATCAGACGCTTTTCCAGGCTGTGCAGTGACGCCGAATGAATCAGTTGCCGCCTTTCCGCAGCTCCCGTGCTTCGGTTCTTGACGAGCACCGGCATGGAGCCGAGCGCGCCGGCGTTTCCCTGACGCCCCGAATAAAGCTCGCCGTTGAGAACGACGCCGCCGCCGGCAAAATAGCCGACGAAGACATAGAGGAAGTCTTCATATTCGCCGCCGCTGCCGAAAGTCAGCTCTGCGCCGCAGGCGGCCGTTGCGTCATTTGAAATCGAAACGGGCAGACCGCTGAGAGATTCGAGCTCGGCTTGCAGATTGCAGTTGCGCCAGGCTTCGAGCGAAGCATGAGGTGCGCCGACTTCGCTGCGCCAATTCCACAATTCGAAAGGAACCGCAACGCCAAGACCGGCGATCCGTTGCTTCTGTGCGCTGCCCAACTTTCCAGTCAGCTCAACCAGGCTGTCTGCAGTGAACCTGAGGAGATCGTCGACATCCGGGTAGGCGAAGGAACAATGGATCTGATCGCGCACCGATCCGACGAAGTCCATCAGCATGAGGCTCGCGGTGCGACGGCCGATGTGGAGGCCGAGCGCGAATGCGCCGTCGGGATTCAGCTTCAGGGGCACCGAGGGCTGCCCGACGCGACCGCGATTGGGCTCCATCCGAAGCAGCAATCCGTCCGACTCCAGCGCCTTGACGATGACGGAGGCGGTCTGGGCCGAAAGGCCGGTCAACCTCGCGATCTCAGCCTTCGGTAAACTGGAAAACCGGCGCACGAGAGAGAGAACAAGCCGCTCGTTATAGGCGCGAACGCCAACCAGATTGGTGCCGCGGGATCGCTCGCCAGCCAGGGGCGTCACGGCTCCCTCAGGTGTCATCGGGGCTGTTGAAGGGATACGCAAATTCCGGAATCCGGCTCTGAAGAGACGCAAATGTCCCTTCTTGGGCTGCCTTGGCGCTTAGCATGGCGCCAGCGAGGCGTCAATTAATAAACCAAAATGATTTAGTTATTGACATAGCGCCGGGTGGATGGGAGGGTAAGTCCGCGCCGGGACTCAGGCTTTTTGGACCTTGTGCCGACGTTGAGCCGAAGTCGCTCCCACGAACCGATCGCGAAAGCCGGAGTGATGTTTGCGAGGAGGGCATGTCCGCGTCCGATCAGGTCGCGGCAGTCCCTTCATACGAAGCAGCCGCGGGCTGCTCGCCCGCCTGAGCGGCAGCGTTTCCGCGACGTCAGGCCGACGACGTCTGCCGGTAAGGGTGCAGTCTGATCGCCGCGAAACATGAGGCAGCTGTCTTGAAAATGATCACGCAAGCTCTTCAAGTCGAACCCTTCGATCTGGTGGTTTTCGGTGGGACTGGCGATCTGTCCTACCGCAAGCTCTATCCGGCGCTGTTTCGCCGTCACCATGAAGGTCAGCTTTCACCGGGAACGCGCGTCATCGCCGTGTCGCGGCAGCGGATGAGCAGGCAGGAATTCGCCGTCGCCGTCGGCGATGCCCTGAAACGCTTCGATCCGGCTCGCGCTTGCAATACTGACGCGCTCGCAAGCTTTGTCGACTTGCTGGACTATGTCATCGTGGACGCGGGCGGTGATCTCGGTTGGGCGGACCTCAAAGCTGGTCTCGGCGACGACCCCGCGCGCGTTCGGGCTTTCTACTTGGCCACGTCGCCCGACTTGTTCGGGAGGATTGCCGATCGGCTTTCGGCGCATCAATTGATCACGAACGCGACGCGTGTGATCGTCGAGAAACCCATCGGCAAGGACGGCGCGTCGGCCGCCGAGATTAACGACGCTCTCGGCGAGGTGTTTGCCGAAAGCCAGATTTTCCGCATCGATCACTATCTCGGCAAAGAAACGGTGCAGAATCTCATGGCGTTGCGTTTCGCCAACGCCTTGTTCGAGCCCCTTTGGAACTCGGGTCATATCGACCACATCCAGATTACCGTGTCCGAAAGCATCGGCGTAGAGAGTCGCGCTGGCTATTACGATAAGTCGGGTGCGCTGCGCGACATGGTGCAGAACCATCTCCTGCAATTGCTTTGTCTCGTAGCGATGGAGCCGCCGGCGTCGCTCATAGCCGACGCGGTGCGCGATGAAAAGCGCAAGGTGCTCCAGTCGCTGCTGAAGATCGACGCGAGCAATGCTGCCGAGCGGACTGTGCGGGGGCAATATCGTGCGGGCGCCGCGTTTGGCGAAGCGGTGCGCGGCTATGCCGAGGAAGTTGGCGACCCTGACAGCGCCACCGAGACCTTTGTCGCGCTGAAGCTCGAGATCGAAAACTGGCGCTGGGCGGGCGTGCCCTTCTATCTGCGGACCGGCAAGAGACTGCCCGAACGCATTTCCGAGATCGTCGTCACCTTCCGTAAGGCCCCGCACGCGCTGTTCGCGGCGAGTGCGGGTAAGGTTCATCAGACCAAGCTCGTCATCCGGCTTCAACCTGATGAAGGCATCAAGCTCTGGTTGATGATCAAGGAGCCGGGACCGGGTGGATTCCGACTTCAGCATGTATCGCTCGACATGAGCTTCTCGAAGGCTTTTGGAGGCCATGCACCCGAGGCCTATGAGCGGTTGCTGATGGACGTGATCCGCGGCAACGCCACCTTGTTCATGCGACGCGATGAGGTCGAGGCCGCCTGGGCGTTCATCGATCCGATCCGCCAAGCTTGGTCGGACTCGAAAGAGCCGCCGCGCCCCTATGTCGCCGGCAGTTGGGGACCCTCGGCCGCGATTGCCCTTATCGAGCGCGATGGTCGGACGTGGGTCGAGGACGGTGAATGGGCGTAACGGAGCCAGAGAGAGTTGCTGGCGCCTAAAGCCTTCGAAACAAGCGACACGCTGAGCTCCAAGCAGTTCACACAAGAGACAGAGGTCCAGGAATGGCTACTTTGAACGAGAGAATTGGCGAGGTCACAGAGGCAATCGTCCGGCGCAGCCGGGATGCACGGTCACGCTATCTCGATCGTATCGCCAGCGCAGCGTCCGGGGCGCCTCACCGCCGCCGTTTGGGCTGCGCCAATCAGGCGCATGGTTTTGCCGCTTGCGCGGCAAACGACAAGGATGCGTTGCGCCAGGGCGTGAAGCCAAATTTAGGCGTTGTCACCGCCTACAACGACATGCTCTCCGCCCACAAACCTTATGAGCATTATCCGGAACTGATCCGGTCCGAAGCGCGCGCGATTGGTGCGACTGCCCAGGTTGCGGGTGGTGTTCCCGCAATGTGCGATGGGATCACACAGGGCGAGGCCGGCATGGAGCTTTCCCTGTTTTCACGCGACGTCATTGCATTGTCGGTCGCGGTCGCCTTGTCGCACCAAACGTTCGATGCGGTTGCGCTCCTGGGCGTCTGCGACAAGATTGTACCCGGCCTCGTGATCGGCGCGTTGTCGTTTGGCCACTTGCCGGCGATCTTCATTCCCTCCGGGCCGATGCCGTCGGGCATTCCAAACGCCGAGAAGAATCGCGTTCGCCAGCTCTTCGCCGAGGGCAAGGTTGATCGAACCGCTCTATTAGAAGTCGAAGCGCGATCCTATCATGCGCCGGGCACCTGCACATTCTACGGCACGGCCAACACCAATCAGATGCTCCTGGAATTCATGGGCCTGCAGATGCCAGGCGCATCCTTCGTTAATCCGGACACGCTCCTGCGCGAGGCCCTGACCAGAGCGGCGGTCCGGCAGGTCATCGGGCTCAGCGCATTGGGTTCGCAGTTCTTGCCCGTCGGCCGCATGATCGACGAGCGTTCCTTCGTCAATGCAATGGCTGGCCTCGCCGCGACAGGCGGTTCGACGAACGCTGTGATCCATCTTGTTGCCATGGCGGCAGCGGCCGGACTGACGCTGCACCTGCGCGATTTCGAACAGGTTGCTGAAGTCATCCCGTTGCTGGCGCGGGTCTATCCGAATGGCCGGGCTGACGTGAATCAATTTCATGCTGCCGGCGGCACGATCTTTGTCATCCGTGAATTGCTCGACGCGGGTCTGCTGCATGCAGACGCGGCAACCACTTTTGCAGGGACATTGGCCTCGTACCGCCAGGAGCCGATCCTCAGCAATTCTGGCGCAGTCGTCTGGCGAGAAGGGCCGGCCACGAGCGCCGACGATGCGATTCTGCGCGGCGTCGAGAGGCCCTTCAGCCCCACCGGCGGCTTGCGAATTCTCGAAGGCGATCTTGGCAGGGCGGTCATCAAGACCTCCGCGGTCGCGCCTGAAAGGCATGTTATTGAGGCGCCGGCGCTGGTGTTTCATTCGCAGGAGGAGTTGCAAGCGGCCTTCAAGGCCGGGAAACTCGAGCGCGATTTCATCGCCGTGATCCGCTTTCAGGGACCGCGCGCGATCGGCATGCCGGAACTTCACAAGCTGATGCCGCCGCTCGGCGTCTTGCAGGATCGCGGCTTCAAGGTTGCGCTTGTCACCGACGGCCGGATGTCGGGCGCCTCAGGCAAGGTGCCCGCTGCGATCCATCTCACACCGGAAGCGCTCGACGGAGGCCCGATTGCCAAGATCCGCGACGGTGACTTCATCCGCCTGGATGCAGTCGCGGGAACGTTGACCGTTCGGGTGCCTGCCGACGAATGGGCGGCCCGTCCGCTTGCCAGCGAAGATCTGTCGGCCTCGCAGGTCGGAATCGGCCGCGAACTCTTCTCCCAATTGCGTGCGTCCGTCGGCCCTGCAGATGGCGGTGCCAGCATTTTCTGGGGGGTGAATGCATGACGTCTTTTCTTCCGCAGAGCGGACTCAAGGACATTTTGTGCCGCGCGCCGGTCGTTCCCGTCGTGGTGATCGAAAAGCTGGTCGACGCCATCTCATTGGCGCGTGCCTTGGTCGCTGGTGGTCTGTCCGCCATCGAAGTGACCCTGCGCACGCAGGCCGCACTCGAAGCGATTCGCATCATTGCCACTGAAGTCGAGGGCGCGATTGTCGGCGCTGGTACGGTGCTCAGCCCTCGTCAGCTGGAGGTGGCGCGTGAAGCCGGCGCCCGCTTCGCGGTGTCGCCCGGCGCGACGGATGCGTTGCTCAACGCGGCGGGCGCTTCGGGGATGCCGCTTCTGCCCGGAGTCGCCAGTGCTTCCGAGGCGATGGCGCTGATCGCGCGCGGTTATCGGTTTGCAAAATTCTTTCCAGCGGAGCCGGCCGGCGGGATGCCCTATCTGAAGGCGCTGGCTTCGCCGTTACCTCAACTGCAGTTTTGCCCAACTGGCGGGTTGACCCCGGAAACCGCCCCGAACTACTTCGCACTCCCCAACGTGATCTGCGTCGGCGGCTCCTGGATGCTCAGTCCCGAAGCGATCGCTGCGCGCGACTGGGAGGCTGTGACCGCCGCCAGCAAGCAAGCGGCAGGACTGCAGAAAATGAAACGGCAAGTCGGACCGTTGCCGTTTTGACGCGTAGTCTGCTGGCTCCATCAACTGGCGAATTTGCGCTTCAAACTACGATTTCTTGCGATGGCGTTTACTGGACGGGTAGCCCTTCGAGCGTCCTCCCGATCCAGTCCAGCCGGGGCGCTGGGACCAGACCATAGTTGTAAAAGTTCAGCCCTTTGGCGCCAGCCCTTACGCAGGCGTCGACTTGGCGTCTCAGGCCTTCGGCGCCGGCGACGTCATGTGGAAACACGCGGAGCCCGGCGCCAAGAAACTTTTCGTCCCCAAGCGCTGCTTTGCCCTGCGTCAGGGTCGCGGCGCATTCATCCGGCGAACGTCCATAAACGCAAAGAATCGCCCCGTCGCAGACCTTGCCTATCGCTTCGAGATCGCAGCCTCCGAGCCAGCCGTTGGCAACATCAATCAGGACGATGCGACTATCCGCGTGTGCGCGAGCCTTCATTTCCGCGATGAGACTTGTCACCGGCTCCGTTCGCCAAAGAAGATACTCATACAGCGCTGGAAATTGGCGGAAGCTGTCGAGACCGCGGGCAGGAAACTCCGGAAAACGCGGTTGCGGCGTCTCGCGCTCGCACGCCTCGACGATCCATTGTACGACCAGACGGCGGGCCGCCTCGGCGTCGACGCCGGCCGCCCCGGCACGTGCGCGACAGCACTCGCAGAAGCAAAGCGACAGGGCAAAATCGTCCTCGGCCGTCAGGCCGACGCCGTCCTTCTCGTGATGGAATTCATGAGCGAAGCCCATGAAGGACGGACTCTCGAGTTCGACGATGTCCGGGCGGTAGGCGTGAGTGACGTCCTCGACCAGGGCGCAGACATAGGCGCGCGCGTCGGGATGGGACGGACAGAGACTATAATGGTTCGGATCGCCGAACGCATTGCGCGTCGTAACGCCAGGGTGAAGGAGACCAAGGCGCGTATTGTGCAGGCACACTGTCCAGCAACAGACCTTCAGGCCACCGGTGTCGCGACGCCGCACGAGTTCCCGCAAGACATCTCCGCCCTGCGCGATGATATCGGCGACCTTCGGCCGGATCGCCACCCCGTCCCAACGCGACGGCGTCGGATGAAAGTAGATTGTCCCGTCTTCGGGAAAATAGGCCTTGCGGACCGGGCTGCGCGGTTGAAGGAAGCGGCCCGCGTGGTAGGACGTCGCGAGGCTCACGCTGTTCACGCCAGCGCGGTCTCGCAGTTCGTCGATGACGCGATCGAAGCCCATATCCAGCAGGTCCCAGCCGTAAGTCCACATTGAGCGATGCATTGGTGACCTTTCAGCGCGAAAGCACTTTTTTGCAGAGATAGAATTTGCATGCGTCAATATCATCGCCGCTGCAGACTGAATGATCTTTCATCATCAAGCCAGAATTGCTCGCATTGGGATCTCAAGAGAACAAGGCAAATCGCCGCCTACAGCGCTGCGATGGCGGTTATCTCGATGCGCAAGTCCGGGTCAGCGAGCCGTGCCTCGACGCAGGCCCGTGCCGGCGGCCTCTCTGGATCGACCCAGGCGTCATAGATGCGGTTCATCGCCTCGAAATCGGTGATATGCGGCAGGAAGACGTTCACCGCGACCAGTCTGGACTTGTCGGTTCCGGCTTCGGCGAGCAGAGCGTCGATCTTGGAGAGAACGTCACGCGTTTGATCCGAGATGTCCGCCTTGCGATTGTCGGCGACTTGGCCGGCGATATGAACCGCGCCGTTGTACGTCACCGCCTGCGCCATCCGTGGGCCGACCTTGTAGTATTTCATCATTGCAAGCCCTTGCCATTGTGAGATCGAACAGTTGGACGATATAGTCGAAGCGGGAGGCGCGCGACGACGCCTTTCGGGGAGCCAGAGTGACTTTGAGGTATGACGGTCCGATCATCGACGCGCATCATCACCTCTGGGACCTGAGCCTCGGTCGGCATCATTGGCTCGCGGTCAGCGCCGGCGAGCGTGGCGGTTTCGGTGATCTCGCGCCTCTCAGACGCAACTATCTCCCTGAGGACTATCGACGCGATGCGGCCCGGCAAAACGTCGTCGGCAGCGTTCACGTGGAAGCCGGTTGGGCGAGCGACGACTGCCTCGGTGAAACGCGGTGGCTCGAAACGCTCGACAAGACGAACCGGATCGCGGAGCGCTACGTCGTTCACGTTCCGCTGGCGAGCGCGCAAGCCCCGGCCTTGATCGAGGCGCAGGCGCGCTTTTCCCGCGTTGTTGGCGTCCGTGATATCTTGAGCTGGAACGAGGACCCGGCGCGCCGTTTCGCCGCTCGGGGCGATCTCATCGACGATCCGCAATGGCGCTCCGGCCTCGCACGGCTGGAGCCTCACGCGCTTGCCTTCGATCTGATGGTCTTTCCCGATCAGCTTGCCCGGGCCGAAAGATTGGCGCGGGACTTTCCGAACCAGCTTTTCGTTCTCAACCATTGCGGCAGCCCGATCGACCGCGATCCCGATGGCATGCTGCGTTGGCGGAAGGCTCTCGCGAGGTTGGGTCGCTCGCCCAATGTGTCGATCAAGATCTCGGATCTCGTGGCCTATGACCATCACTGGACACTCGAAAGTCTGGCCGAAGTGGTCCTCCACTGCCTCGAGTGCTTCGGTGCTGAGCGAGCGATGTTCGCCAGCGACTTCCCAGTCGCGGGGCTCCACGCTTCGTTCGATGAGGTGTACGAGGCCTTCAAGACCATCGCCTCCCAGCTTTCTGCCGATGAGCAAACGGCTCTGTTCTTTGCCAATGCAGCGCGCCTCTACCGGTTCGACGATTCCTCATCTTCGGCGCGACTCTCGACCTGAGACCAGGAGTAGAGCGAGGATGAGCGATCCGAAGAGAATGCTTCGCCACCCCGGCGAGGCGTTGACCACCGTAATGAGCGCTGTGATCGTCACGAGAAGTACGGCGCCGGGAATGGAGCCGGCGTATGTGCCCGAACCGCCGAGGATCGACGTTCCGCCGAGCACGACCGCTGCGATCGATGAAAGAAGGTACGGATCGCCGATCCCGACGTAACCCTGGCCGTTCATGCCGAGGAGGAGAAGCCCCGTCATCCCGGCTGTCAGGCCACTGATCGCGTATACAGCAACGGTCGTCGATCGGACGTTGACGCCGGAGAGGGTTGCTGCGAGCGAATTGGCGCCGAGCGCGAAGACGCGTGCGCCGAACGGCGTCGCGTGTAGCGCGATGAGCGAAAGGATCGACGCGACGGCCCAAACGAGGACACCGGCGGGGACGCCACCCGGCCGGGCGGATCCGAGCCACTCCAGCAATGGGCTCTGCGCGGAGACCGCGCTGCCGCCGGCGAGCAAGATCAAGAGACCTTGCAGAAAGGTCGCCATGGCCAAGGTCATGATCATGGGATGGGCACGCAAGAGAGCGACGCCGATTCCGTTGATGGCCCCAACCACGCTCGCAACGGCCAAGGTTATGAGCGCTGCAAACGCGCCACTCTCGTCGCCGGCAAATGAGACGAGAGGTACGCCGACAGCGCTGACCGTAATGATGGCACCGACCGAAAGGTCGATGCCGCCTGCAATGACGACGAACGTCTGCCCGATAGCGGCGAGACCCACGACGGCGCCGAGCTCGACGAGATAGCGGAGATGGCCAAAGGCGCCGAAACCGGGTTTCGCGAAGGAAGCAGCAATCCATAGTGCGGCGACCGTCAGGATGGTCAGGAAAGGCCGGCTCGTTACCAGCGCACGTCCCCGGAGCTTTGGAAAGCGGACCGTCTCTTTCGGCCTCATGGCGAACTCCTGCGCGCCGTAAATTCCGGCAGCGCGACGGCGCCGACGATGATCACGCCTTGCGCGATGTAGTGAGCGACCGGCGGGAAGCCGAGGAAATACATGACGTTGATCATGACGCTGAGGAGAAGGCTGCCGGCAACCGCGCCGCGCATCACCCCGCGGCCGCCGAGAAAGCCGACGCCGCCGAGAACCGCCGCCGCAATCGAGTTGAGCGTGAATGCCTCGCCGATCACCGGATCGCCCGAACCCGTTTGCGCTGCGACGAAGAGGCCCGCACAGGTCGAGAGCAGCCCGCTGAGGGCATAGGCGGCGATCCGTGCCGCGTCGACGGGCACGCCGGCGCGGTACGCCGCGACCGAATTTTCGCCGGCCGCGTAGAGGCTAAGGCCAAGGGGCGTAGCGAGATAGAGTTTCCAGAGGACGACGGTGAGGATGACGAGCAAGGTGGCCACAGGCGTGTCGCCGGCAAGCGAATCCGACAGCCATACGGGGATCGTGCCGCCCGGTCTTGGCAAGATCAGCAGAGCGGCGCCGCCAACAATGAAAGAGGCGGCAAGCGTGACGACGATGGCTGGCAGGCCAAGACGCACGACGACGATTCCGCAAGTCGCGCCGGTGACGATGCCTGCGACAATCACCAAAGCGGCGCCACCGGCGACGCCGAGCGGCCCGGCCATCGTGGTCGCGGCGATGACCGCGCCCAGACTGACCATCGCGCCGATCGCCAGGCTGACGCCGCCGGCAAGCATGAGAATTGCTTGCGCCATCGATACCAGCACGAGCGGCAGCCAGCTCTGTGAGAATTTTGCGACGCCGCTCACGCTGATGAGACCGGGAAAGAGATAGGCGTAAAGAGCGAGAAACGCCGCTACGACGATCAAGAGGCCTTTAACGCCTCGGTTGCGCTGTCGTTGTGCCGGCCAATAGAGCCGCGGTGCACTTCCGGCCGCGCTCATGCCGCCGTCCTCATGGGAGTCGCGCCCATCGAGGCGGCCACAATGGCCTCTTCGCTCAAGGCCTCGCGTTCAATGGTGGCGACGATCCGCCCCTCGCGCATCACGGCGACGCGGTCGCATAGATGAACGAGTTCGGGCGTATCGGAGCTTGAAAGCACGATCGCTTTACCTTCACCGGCGAGACGGCGCAACAGCGCATAAATTTCGCGCTTTGTTTCGACGTCCACGCCGCGTGTCGGATCGTTCAGCAACAGAACTTGGGGCTCGGCTGGCGTCCATTTCGCCAGCGCCACTTTCTGCTGGTTGCCGCCCGATAACGCCTGCACTTGCCGCGTGAGATCGCCTTTGATCGTAAAGCGGTCGGCGAGCGCTCTGGCGAGCGCGCGCTCTTTCGATCGGTCACGCAACGACAGCCCAAATGCGCGCGCGAAGCTCGGCAGCATGAGGTTCCAGTCGATGCTGTGAATGAGATGCAGACCTTCGCGTTTGCGATCAGCAGGTACATAGGCAAGTCCCAGCGCATTGGCCTGGCGAACCGACCAGGGAAGCTTCGGCCGGCCGTTGAACTCTGCGGTCCGCGCGGAGGCGGGCAGGGCGCCATAGAGACTGAGGAGCAAATCCTCTTGTCCTTGTCCGACCAGTCCGCCGACGCCGAGAACCTCGCCGCGCCGGATCGAAATGTCGATGTCGCGCAAGACGCCGGCGGAAAGACCCGCGACCGATACGATGAGATCGCGCTCGGCCGTCCGTGTCCAGGCAGGGAAGAGGTGGCCCGTATCGCGACCGACCATCAGTCGTACCAGATCAGCCGCCTCGACGCCCTCGAGTGACCGATCCGCGGTGACGACGCCGTCCTTGAGGACGGTAACGTGCTGGCACAACCGCATGATTTCGTTGAGCCGATGCGAGATGTAGAGAATGGCGACGCCTCTCGCGCGAAGGCGGTCGAGCAAGCCCGTCAGAGTCTCGACCTCGTGCGCGGACAAGGACGACGTCGGCTCATCGAGGATGAGAACGCGCGGCTCTCGAAACAAGGCCTTGGCGATCTCGACCATCTGGCGCCGGCCAAGGGGCAGGTCGCCAACCGGGATCGCCAAATCCTCGTCGAGTCCGACGAGGTCCATCGCCGCCCGCGCGCGCTTGGCGAGCGAGCGGTAGTCGATCAATCCATAGCGGCGCGGCAGCGCGCCAAGGCCGATGTTCTCGGCGATCGAGAGCTGGCTGGTGAGGCCCAGCTCCTGTTGAACCACCGCGACGCCTGCGCGATGTGCATCGCGGGGATTGAGCCCGCGAAACGGGCGGCCGTCGATTTCCACGACCCCCTCGTCGGGGAGCAACGCCCCCGACAGGATGTTGATCAGCGTCGACTTGCCTGCTCCGTTCTCGCCGAGCAGCGCGTGAATTCGGCCCGGTTGAAGCGCGATGGATACGTCGCGCAGCACGGGATTTCCGAAAAACGACTTCGACACGCCGCGAGCGGCAAGGGTCGGAGCTGGCGTCATCTTCGTGACCGTTCCCCGTTCTGGCCTATTTTTGAGCCAGAAGCTCGTCAAAGAGCTTCTGATCGTAAGGAGAGTAGATGTAGCCGTCAGCGGGGAAATCTTTCGCCTTGGCCAGATACTGATCAATGTTCGAGTTATCGATGATCGGCAGAGGAATCTTGACGAAGGCCGGGACATCCTTGCCGCTCAACGCCTGAACGGCCGTGTAGGTCGCAAACGCGCCGAGCCAATTGGGCTGCATCGTCGCCCAGGCCTTGAGGTTTTTTGCCTTCCACAGTTCGAGGAATTGGCGTGCGTTCTCCCCCGTGATCGGAACTTGTGTGCGGCCTTGCTTGTCAAAGGCGAGAACCGAGCCGGCCGAGAGAGCGCCGCCGAGCGACAAGACTCCATCGATGTCGGGATGGGCAAAGAGAAGGTTGGTTACCGCTTCCTGAGCCGGCGCAACGTTGTAGGCGGTATTCGTCTCGGCAAGAATGGTCACATTGGGATTGGCCTTGAACACCGGCTCGGCGCCCTTGCGGCGGTCATCGCTGACGGAGATGCCGGCCGGGCCGTTCAGCACGAGGATCTTGCCCTTGCCGCCGATCGCGTCGACGAGGAATTTCGCGGCGCTCGCGCCCCACTGCTCCGAATCCGTATTGATCTTGGCGGTGACCTGATCGGTGTCGACGAGGCTGTCGAAATTGATGACGGCAATGCCCTTGGCGCAGGCGTCGGCAATCACGCGGCCCGGCGCGGAAGACGAGCCGGCGATGAGGATGATCGCATCGACATTGGAATCGATCATCGACTGGATTTGCTGGATCTGGGTGTTGGCGTCGCCTCGGGCATCAGTGACGACGAGTTTCGAGACGAGACCCTGCTTCTTGAGGTCGTCGACCTCTCTCTCGATCGTCCCCTGCGTCTCCTTCATCCAGGTCGGCACCGAATAGATATCGGCCCAACCGATCGTGAACGGCGGCTTGCGGTCGCCCTTGATGCATTTGGCCGCGGCGGCGGCTTGGCTTGACGTGCCGATCAAAGCGAATAGGCCAAGGCAAATGGCGCTAACCGCCGACAACGACGACTTCATCATCCTTCTCCCTCCAATGCGCGGCGCGCGGCGGCGCCTTCAAGGCCTGGCGCTAAGCGATGGATCGGCAGGGGCCTCCACAGGCCGATCGTAACGGCTTGTTTCCTTATTCCACTATAGTGGACTAACTTTCACTATAGCGGATTTCGAAAAGCTAGCTTCGTTTTAGAAATCGCGCAATAGGCAAGGGGCTGGATGGCATGAGGACCGTGGGCTTCGGGCGAAGGGCGCTGCGGTGGCTTCGCGGGCGGCTCAGGAACGCAGGCGGTGGTCGGCACGCGAGAGAGCTCGATCGGTCCTTCGCGATTTTGGACTACCTGCGCGAATTTGGCCGGCCCGACCAAACGAGATCGCTGTCGGCGTCGACGGGATTTGCGCGGCGCCCCTCTGTTTGATAGCGCCCCGCGAAGGACGCCGTGCGCAACTACGCGCGCTACCACGACGTTCTCAGTGCCGCCGCACGGAGCCTCTCCGAAAAAGACGGACTCTTCGCCGATCTCAATGGTCAGGGCGAGCGTGGCGTAGCTTTTCCATTTTCGAGGGTCCAAAAGGCGACTCAAAAATCAAAGTCGTCAGCGCAGACCTGACATCCGGAGCGCCGTCGTATCAGAGCTACTTAGACTTCTTGATCGCGCTCGAAGGGGTAACCTAATTTTCGAGTTCGACGTACTGCCGAAGCCTGAAGATGACGTCGGGCAAAGCATGTCGCAGGCGTGCCGCGTTTTGAGATGTGGTCGAGAACGGCGCGAACCTGATCATGGCATTCCATGGCCGATACCCGTAGACGATGACCGAGACCCCTGATTTCGGGAAGCCCTCTACCTTGCGAAGCTCACCAAGGACAAGGTCGGCGATCGCCACAGCGGGCAGTCGCGCTCGTTTCTCATCGTGGCCGCCGGTGGACATAGAAGCGATTGGCTTCGTTCGAGGCGCGGACTCCTCCTGAAGCGTTGGTGGCATCTCCGGCGCGGGAGGCGCGGTCGCACTCGTGGGCGCTGATTGGGCAGCCTCAGCGGGCGGATGCGACCTGGAAGCTTGCTCGTTCGTGGACTTGCCGCCCAGAATGCCGCTGATCAGCGCCACAAGGCCTGCATCCTTTTTGTCGTCACTCATTGCTCTCTCGCAGTTGTGCCCAGCTTAACACCCCCCGGAAAGGACGCCATCACGCCTGGGCAGTATGGCCGCAGTTCCTATGTTCGCAATCGAACATTCAGGCATGCAAAGGTCCGCTAATCTCCACCTCTACGAGATACCTGAGCTCACGAAGGGACGTGCGAAAGTGTTGGATAGTTTGGTGATGCGCTGGCGGATGCGCAATTTCTTATTGGTTTGCCCATCTTGCAAAAATACCACTTCCGCGATCCGCGGACGCTACATGCTCGGTGAGGAGCGATTGACGTGCGACGGCTGCGGAGCGACTGACTCTGTGACCTTCTGGCGTTTCGAAGGGATCGCTTATCGCGCGTGTGCGGCGGAGCCACCGGCTGCGCGCGTTACTGCCCGCGCTCCATAACCGGTGGTTACGGTTCTCACCTTGATCCCAAACTTCCACTGGCCGACGCGTTAGGGATGATCGCTGTGCGCGTGACAGAAAACTGAACGACAAGGAAAGTCTGCCCACAAATCCCGGGGCCGTCAGTAACCTCGATGCGCCAGTTAAGGTCCTCCCAAAATGGTCCCTCCGGTCCTTCGTTGAGAATATTCCGGCACACTTCGATCGCTACTAATTGCGCGGCAGCGACGTCCGGAAGCTCCAGCCCGATGTCATCGAAGACGGAGATGCCGCCGTGGGCGTGGAAGAAGAAGCGGGGCATCCGCACGGCTCCACTCGAAGAGACGGCAGCGAGAGCGCGCGATCTCAGTCCGCCAACGTGAGCGACCCGATAAATAGACCGGCTGTGGAACTCGGAGGTAGGCTCTTTCGAGGGAGATGAATGCTCTTAATGGGTACGGTCCCGGTCAGAACCTGAGCTGCCGGACTTCCCCTGGTCTGAGCGCATCCGGTTTTACGCGCAGGCTGTGCCGCAGGAGCCTGGTGACATGTCCAGCGCCGATGACCCGCACAACCGCGTCGGTCGCTTTCTCCGGTTCGACCGCTGCAACCCAGTATGACCTTGCCCCATCGGGCGAGATGACCGCAACTATGGGCAAGCGGACCATCATCAAGCAATTCCATACTGAAAGTTGCAACTATGAGTATCAGGATCTATACGATCAAGAGATGGTTGTAGTTATGGTTAGCGTGCCGGCAGCCGCGGGCCAACTGCTGGGACCGTTTCTGTTCAGAAGTAAACACGCAGCCCCTGCGCCTTCGGTCAGGTGCCTACTTGCCGAATGCGCGAAGCTCCTCGCTTGACGACTGAGCAGGGGTAATCCCGTTTCTCAATTGCGGCCGTGGTGGACCGGCCCTCTAATCGCGAGGCGAGCAAAGCTGGCGTGAGCCTCCTTGCTCCTGATCCAGCCCTCGGAAGCGGGTCACCTACTTCGGAAGTACAGGCAGGTGGCCCGCGGGGGCTGGACCGATCGCGCTCGCCTCATCAGAGCGATCTGCGTCTTCCCGCCTGCTCGGATGCAGGCGTGACAAAGCCAAGGCTCAATAGGAGCCGCCGCCGTCTGACCGGTCGTCCTGCATCAGCCCGCCATCGATTCGATCAGCGTGATCGCCGCCGCGATCGCGGAGGTAAATGGTTGGGTTTCCGCCCCTCGCTGCCGGATTCATTGCCGATCGTTGGCGGACGCCTTGAGGCTTCACCGCAGAGCGAAACGTCGGCTTGCCGCCCTCGCCAGAGTCAGCTCCGCGTCGCGGCCGACAAGCACCTTGACAACCCGTGGCCCGACGAAATATTTTATACTTAAAATAATTTGCCTCTCGGGTTTGACAGAGTTTGCAGCTCTCCACACGGCGCGGCGCGCGAAAGCGAGGGATCATGCGCATAGTCTGTATCGGCGGCGGACCGGCCGGGCTCTATCTGGGCCTCCTGATGAAGCGCCGTCACCCGGAGCACATCGTCACCGTCGTCGAACGCAACAAGCCCTACGACACTTTCGGCTGGGGCGTGGTGTTTTCCGACGCCATGATGCAGGCGATGCGGATCGCCGATCCCGAAAGCGCAGCCGAGATCGAGGACGCGTTCAATCACTGGGACGACATCGAGCTCGTCTTCAAGGGGACGCGCCAACGCACGACCGGCCATGGCTTTATCGGCATCGGACGCAAGCACCTGCTCAACATCCTGCAGCGGCGCTGCGAGGCGCTGGGCGTCGAGCTCGTCTTCGAGCGCGATGTCGAGTCCGATCTCGAATTCGCCGATGCCGACCTGATCATCGCCTCCGATGGCGTCAATTCCAGGATCCGTGCCCGCTACGGCGAACAGTTCCGGCCCGACATGGTGATCCGGCCGAACCGTTATATCTGGCTGGGCACGAAGAAAGCATTCGACGCCTTCACGTTCGACTTTCGCCGGACCGAACACGGCTGGTTCCAGGCGCATATCTACAAGTTCGATAGCGAAACCTCGACCTTCATCGTCGAGACCACGGAAGAGGCCTACAACGGCCATGGGCTTGGCGACCTGGACCAGCAGGGTTCGATCGAATTCTGCGAAAAGCTCTTCGCCGAGACGCTGGACGGAGCGAAGCTGTTGACCAACGCCCGCCATCTGCGCGGCTCGGCCTGGCTCAATTTCAGTCGCCTGATCTGCGGCAAATGGAGCGTGTTCAACGGCCGGTCCCATGTCGTGCTGATGGGAGATGCCGCGCACACCGCGCATTTCGCGATCGGCTCGGGCACCAAGCTCGCGCTCGACGACGCCATCGAACTCGCCAACCAGTTCGATCGCCACGGCCACAGTCGCGACAAGATCGAGACGGTGCTGGAAGCCTACGAGGAGGTGCGCCGCGTCGACGTCGCGCGCATCCAGAATGCTGCCCGCAACGCCATGGAATGGTTCGAGGTGGTCGGCCGGCGCTATGCCGATACGCTCGAGCCGCCGCAATTCTTCTATTCGATGCTGACGCGCTCGCAGCGCATCAGCCACGAGAATCTTCGTTTGCGCGATCGAGCCTGGCTGGAAGGTTTTGAGCGCTGGTTTGCCGCGCGCTCAGGCATCGCCGTCGAGGACGGCGAACGAGTGCCGCCGCCGATGCTGACGCCGCACCGCGTGCGGGGGCTTGGCCTTGCGAACCGCATCATGGTCTCGCCGATGGCGATGTATTCGGCGCAAGATGGGCTCATCAACGACTTCCATATTGCCCATCTCGGCGCGCGCGCCATGGGCGGTGCCGGGCTGATTTTTGCCGAGATGACCTGCGTCTCGCCCGATGCGCGGATCACGCCTGGCTGTCTCGGCCTCTGGAATGACGCGCAGGCGGCGCAGTGGCGCCGCCTGGTCGATCTGATCCATGGCCTCGGACACGCCAAAGTCGGGATTCAACTTGGCCATGCCGGACGAAAGGGATCGACGAAGCTCGCATGGGATGGCATCGATGAGCCGCTGGAATCAGGCAACTGGCCGCTGATCTCTGCGTCGCCGCTGCCCTATCTGCCCCACAGCCAGCTGCCCCGGGCGATGGATCGCAGCGACATGGATCGCGTGCGCGACGATTTCGTCGCGGCAACGATTCGCGCGGCTGCGGCCGGCGTCGAGTGGCTCGAACTCCATTGCGCCCACGGGTATCTGCTGTCGAGCTTCCTGTCGCCACTGACCAACCGACGGACCGATGAGTACGGCGGTAGCCACGAGGACCGTGCGCGTTTTCCGCTGGAGGTGTTCAGCGCGATGCGCTCCGTGTGGCCTTCCGATCGTCCAACATCGGTGCGCCTGTCCTGCCATGACTGGACCGAAGGCGGCAACACGCCGGCCGATGCGGCGATCTTCGCCGCGATGTTCAAGGAAGCGGGCGCAGACGTGATCGATTGTTCGTCGGGACAGGTCTGGAAGGACGATCGGCCGATCTATGGACGCCTGTATCAGACGCCGTTCGCTGACCTGATCCGCAATGAGGTTGGTGTTGAGACCATCGCGGTCGGTGCGATCTCCGAGGCCGATCACGCCAACTCGATCCTCGCCGCCGGCCGCGCCGATCTCTGTGCTATTGCGCGGCCGCACCTGGCAGATCCAGCCTGGACGCTGCACGAAGCGGCGCGCATCGGTGTCACCGCCGTCACCTGGCCCAAGCAATATCTGTCCGCCAAGGGCCAATATGAAACCAATCTCGCCCGCGCCGCCGCGGCGGCCGCGCAGGAGATCTCAAAATGAGCTCGCTTGCCAAGGTGATCAGGCGCGACTGGCTGGACTGGCCGTTCTTTGAGCCGCGCCATCATGCGATCGGCGAGGCGCTCGACCACTTCGTGCAGTCGGGGATCCTCGACAAGATCGACCACAACGATGTCGACGGCGCCTGCCGCAGGCTCGTGCGCGCTATGGGCGAGGCGGGGTTGCTCGATTGCGCCGTCGCTGCACCTGATGGTGATGCGACAACGATCGATTCGCGCTCGATCTGCCTGTCGCGGGAGTCGCTCGCCTATGCCGACGGGCTCGCCGATTTCGCCTTCGCCATGCAGGGGCTCGGCTCCGGCGCGATCGCGCTCGGCGGCTCGGCGGAGCTGCGCAATGCCGTGCTGCCAAAGGTTCGATCGGGTGAATGGCTGTCGGCCTTCGCGCTGTCGGAGAAGGAGGCAGGGTCGGACGTTGCGGCGATGTCGTGCGCTGCGCGCGCCGACGGCGAGGACTACGTCATCGACGGCGAAAAGACCTGGATATCGAACGGCGGCATCGCCGACGTCTACACGCTGTTCGCGCGAACCGGGGAGGCGCCGGGCGCTCGCGGTATTTCGGCCTTCGTCGTCTTCCCCAGCGATCCCGGCTTTGGCATTGCCGAGCGTATCGACGTCATCGCGCCGCATCCGCTGGCGACGTTACGCTTTACGAACTGCCGGATCCCGGCGAGCCGTCGGCTTGGCGCGCCCGGCGGCGGCTTCAGGCTCGCCATGCAGACGCTCGACATCTTCCGCGCCTCGGTCGCCGCCGCGGCCCTCGGTTTTGCGCGGCGGGCGCTCGATGAGGCGCTGTCGCATGCGCAGAGCCGGCACATGTTCGGTGCGACACTCGGCGATCTCCAGTTGACCCAGGCCACGCTCGGCGAGATGGCGACAGACACCGATGCCGCAGCGCTCCTGACCTACCGCGCGGCCTGGCGCCGCGACGTTCAGAAGCTTCCAACCACCCGCGAAGCGGCGATGGCAAAGCTGACGGCGACTGAGACCGCGCAGCGCGTCATCGACCGCGCCGTGCAGATGTTCGGCGGACGCGGCGTACGCAAGGGCGAGATCGTCGAGAGCCTTTACCGCGAAATCCGCGCGCTGCGGATCTACGAGGGCGCGACCGAGGTCCAGAAACTGATCGTTGCGCGCGAGCTGTTGAAGCCGCGCTGAGGCTGCCGGCGAAGAGAGCTCAGGCACTCGCGCGCGCGACGCCGTCGCCGAGGCGCTGTTGCTCCTCGGTGAGATGGCCCGCGATCGCGTCTCTTCGCATCGGCTTTGCGAAATAGTAGCCCTGGATATAGTCGCAGCCGAGGCGACGGAGGCTCTCGAGCTGCGCGCGCGTCTCGACGCCTTCGACGACGCACGCGATCTCCATGTCCGCGCACAGGCCCGTCAGCGACTTGATGATCTTGTGGCTCACAGGATTGTCGTTGACATCGGCGACGAAGCTGCGATCGATCTTGATCTTGTCGAGTGGCAGGCGGTGGACGTGACTAAGCGAGGAATAGCCGGTGCCGAAATCGTCCAGCGAGATGCCGCAGCCCATCGCTTTCAGCGTCGCGATCGATTGCTGCGCCCGCACGAAATCGAACGTGACCGCAGTCTCCGTGATCTCGAAATCGATCCGCCGCGGCGGCAGGCCGCTCTTCTCGATCACCGAGATCAGCGGCAAAATGCCGTCGGACGAGCAGATGTCGTGGGCCGAGAGGTTGAACGACAGGCTTATATCGTCGGGCCAGGTCTTGGCCGTTGCGAGCGCGCGAACGAGCAGCGCCTGCGTCAGGCTGCGAATCAGACCAATGCGCTCGGCGGCGGGGATGAAGTCCGCCGGCGAGACGAGGCCTAGCCGCGGTGAGTGCCAGCGGGCCAGCACCTCGAAGCCGGCGGTGCGCTCGCTCATGGCATCGACGATCGGCTGGAAGACCAGTTCCATCTCCGCGTCGAAGTCGGCGGTGCGCAACAGGTTCTCGATGACGCCGCGGCTGCGAATCTCCGCTTCCAGCTCGCTCGAGAAGATCACGGCGCGGCCGCGCGCGTGGCGCTTGGCGTGGTAGAGCGCATAGTCGGCGCATTCGTAGAGGACTTCCGGATCCGTCGCCGAGCGCGGATACAACGCAAATCCGATCGAGCAGGAGAGGCCTGTATGTGCCGTGTCGAGCTGATAGGGCAGCTTGACACGGTCGCCTATCCGGGCGCCGAGTTCGACGAGATCCTCGTCGCTGGGATCGCCGCTGACCACGAGACCGAATTCGTCGCCGCCGAGCCGCGCGAACTCGACGCGATGCGAGCCGAAGTCTTCGCAGACTTCGCGGATGCGCCGGCCCGCTTCGATCAGCACGCGATCGCCGACGGTGTGGCCGTAATTGTCGTTGATTGGTTTGAAGCCGTCGAGGTCGATGATCCCGACCGCAAGTCGGATCTGCCGGCGCTCGGCATCGGCAAAGGCGTTGGCAAGTTCAGCAAAGAAGCGTCGGCGGTTCGGAAGCTCGGTCAGGGAATCGAGATTGGCGAGACGGAAATTCTCGTCCGACAGCGCTTGCGTCGCCGCCTGTTGCGCAAGTAGCGACTTGCGGGATGCGACGAGGTCGGCGAAGTCGCGGTAGTAGATGAATAGCACCGTTATCAACGCGCCCGACACCAGGAGGTCGTTGACGGCTATCGCCATCAGCGTCGGTTCGCCCGTCGCGAAGTAGAAGATGACGTAGGGAATATCGACGAGCAGTGTGACGATCAGGGCGGCAGAGCGCAGGTGCATCAGCGAGAAGATGCAGCCGATCACGGTCACCGCCATGTAGAAGGCGACATGGCTCTTGGCGAAGGGATCGCCGTATGGGTAGAGCGCGAAGGACCAGGCGGTGAATCCCACCGCGATCGGAATCGTGAGCCAATTGGTAGCGCGCAGGTTGCGCAGAATGTCCGCGTCGCTGCGCACGAGATGGCGCTGGCGCAGCCACCAGAATGTCCGCAATGCTGCGAGCACGGTCAGGACCGAGGGCACCGCCATTGTCAGCCAGGCCGGGGCGAGCGGCACATAGGTATAGGCCACAGCGAGCGTGTTGGTGATCAGGATGAAGTAGAGCAGTGGAATCTGCTTCGAGAAGGCGTCGAACTGGGCGCGCGTCAGGTCGGGGTTGTCGGCGGGCACGCGAAACAGCCGTACCGCTGCAGCGAGGTAAGATTTCAGATCCGCAATTGGCATTGAAAAGCGAGCCCCAGATTCCGCGAACGTGTCCCGGCAAAGTCCTTTGAAACGCGTGCGATCTTGCACAGGACGGGTAAAGGGCGGGTTAGACGGGTTCCATGGAGGAACCTCCGAAGATCATGCGAAACTCCGTATTTCCACTGGCGTGGCGCGCCGTTGAAGGTGACGTTAACGATAGTGGACGGAGCAGGTGGCCGTTTCGGCTGCAAATTCCGCAACATTGGGGCCGTTACGCCCTGCTAACCATGCGCATGGAGGGACGAGGTCCACTCGCGGTTTCGACGCGCGGGACCGCGCGTCTCACTGCAGGCTGCGCTTCCAGTAGCCGGTGCCAAGCTTGCCGGTGATGACGGCGGTGGCGTCGCGGACCTCATAGGAGCCGGCGTCGGAGTAGCCCGAGAGTCCTCTCAAGGCGCGCAGCGACCAGTGGCCGTTCATGGCGGCAATCGTGCCTTCATGTGCCGGCGCGGCGCGCCGGCCTTCGGCGTGGAATGCATAGGTGCCATCGCCCATGATGCGCCACGTCCAGCGCGACATACCACGAGCATTCGGCACCATGATCTCCCAGGTGCCGACCAGCGCAGGGTCGATGACGGCGATGGGCGCCGGCGCAGCCGCGGTCGATGGTGCGGCATTTGCCTGTTTCGTGCCCTCTTGCTCGGCCGCAGACGGCGCGCCCGCGAGATAGATCGCCCGGCGCGAGAGTGAGCCGTAGACGAAGGGTTGCTGCTCGTTGCGTGTTGCCTCCATGACGTCGTCGCGAACGTTGCGGAACATGAAGGTGACCTCGACGCCCGGCGTCTCGATATTGTGCAGCAGCGCCGTGGTGAACGGGCTGTTGCGGCCGTCGCCGTCGAGCGCGGTCGTGCCGTCGCGCGCGGCATAGGCGACCAGCACGTTCCCGGCCGGCTCGATGCGGCCGAGGCCGCTGGTTCCCGCCGCGCGCAGCGCCAGCGACCGCTGCATCTTCGCCGCGAACGGGTTGTTGCGGCAGGCATCGAGGATAACGAGGCCGAGGCTTGCGGTGTTCGCGACCTGCAACATCACGCTGCGCAGGCTGATTGCCTCGTTGACCGCGTCGGTGTCCTTCTTCAATTCAGCATCGACCGGGATCAGCCAGTTCTCGCCGCTGATCTCCATCCCGTGGCCGGCGAAATAGACCGCCGCCATGTCGGCACCCGCTGCATCGCGCCCGAGGGCGATCAGGCTGCGCCGCATCTCGTCGAACGAGCCGTTGGCGATGAGGGTGACCGTGAACCCGAGACGCCTGAGCGCGGTTGCGACATCGCCGGCATCGTTCGGCGGATTAGACAGGGCCGGCACACTTCGGTAGGCGCCGTTGCCGATCACCAGCGCCACGCGCTTGCCGTCGGCCGCGGCCGGCGCGTGAGCGAAGCCGGCGAGCGCAGCGGCAAGGACAAACCCGAGCAGAAGCCGGTGTCGGTTCATGGTCGCCCCGATCTAAGGTGGTAATAACACGGGGACTGAAATGACGAGAGCAGCATTCGAAATCGATGTGAAGGGGAACCGAAACTGGAACGCAGCAAGCGCGGCTACCATTCGTCTGATAGGTTAATCGAGGAGCAAAAAAATAGTTTTAGATCATAATCATGATGGCTCAGATGCAGAAATAGAAATTAAGCTGTGGGAAAACACTGCAAGAAAGTCGACCGGCAAAAAAGGGGAGGAAGTGAATGGAAACCGTGCGCCGCCTGCGTGCAATGGCCTCGCTCTGCCGACAGAGCGCTGCGTATCGTCCCGAAAGAAGCTGGAAGCTGCTTGCTGAGGCGGAATACTGGGAGCACGCCGCGGACGCTGCCGTGCAGGAGCATTTCAGGGAATGCACGGCCAGCTCGAATGAGCTGATAGAGCCACAACAAGCTGCCAATGCCAATCAGATGCGAGAGGGAAAGATCGTGGCAGCGTGAATGCTGTCGCTCCTGATGGCTGGAGTTTCTCGCTCCCAATTTCTTTGACCGAAGCAGTCAATTCCTTGGCGTCGCGGCGTTCGCATTCCTGCGTAGCCGTGGCTCGCCCCTAAAATCATCGTCTGTATCTCGCTACGAAGGCGAGCGGATCGTAGCGGCAAAACCGTGCGGAATCCGCACTCGGGCATGCTGATCCGTCGCCGCTGATGGTAGCAGGCAAGGCACGCGCGGGCGGTTCTTCCGCCCACGCGCAGATGCGTGCCCGTCACGTAATCGCGATCGGGCAGCCATTGCTTCCCGTGGCGCCCTTGATGGGGGCCGGCGCGAAGCAATAGACGAACTGGTACTTCTTGTCGGCGATCAGCTCGTCGAAGATCAGGTTCTCGTGGTTGTGGATGCCATGCTTGGTTTGCAGCTCGGCATGCACCACGAAGGCGAGCGACTTGTCGGGATTGGGCACCACCTCGACCGCCCAGGTGTCGGCCGCGGTGAGCGCGAGATCCTTGTCGATCACCCATCGCGCAGCGTCCAGCCCGATGCCCGGCTCGCCGCTGTTGAAGCGATCATTGTTCTTCATCCAGAGCGAACCCCAACCGGTGTGAAACATGATCGCATCGCCCGGCTTGATGTCGCTCTCCGACATGTTCTGCTTGGCTAGCGCTGCCTTGATGTCGGCTGAGGTGATCTCCTGGCCAGCATCCATCATCCCGCCCTTGAGCGCGACCATGTCGATGAGATGGGCACGGGTGAACAGCGGCTTGAGCTTCTCGACGCCCAGCTTCTTGAGGCCATAGGCGTCACTGATCTCTGCCGCGGTGTGACCGTTGTAGAAGCGCATCTCGCTCTTGTCGCCGTCCTTGCCGAGCTGGATGCCGATGTGGCCGAGTCCGTCGAACTGCGTGCCGGTCTGGCCAATCTCGGTGGTCAGAAACTCGTCGTGATAGACCATCTTGTTGTCGCCGAAAGGACCGCCGGTCGGACTGCCTGGAATACGCAACGTGAATACGCGCGGACCGAACAGCGGCATGCCGCCTTCGTAGACGCGGCCGATCTTGTAGATCTTGCCGTCCTTGATCCATTTTACGGCATCGAGAACTTTTTCCGGCGTGATGTGGTTGGAGGCGCCGGCCTCATCCTCCTCGCCCCATTTCGAGGGCCACCATGGCTTGTCTGTTCCCTTGGGCATGGAGGTGGGAGTCTGCGCCTGGGCTTCGCTAACCGGCGCGAGCGAGAACTTGCCGTGCATCGCGCCCGCGAGCGCTGCCCCTGCGGCACCGGCGAGGCCTGCCGTGCGGAGTACGGTCCGACGATCAGTCGTGGTCATTCCGCCTTGCAGTTCCCCGTCCTTGATTTCATTAGGCATTTTACCCTCCCAGTTGAGGCCCAGAGAAGCCGGGCTCTAAAATTGTTTTCGGCATGCTCCTCCTACGTTAGGTTGTTGTCCAGCGACAAAAATAAGACGGCAACGCGAGGGGCGCCGATGAGTCTGTTCGAGAGCGACAAATCCGCCGAGCGGCTTCCAGTGTCGTTGATTACCGGCTTTCTCGGCAGCGGGAAGACGACACTGCTCAATCATGTGCTGCACCACGACGACATGAAGGACAGCGCAGTCGTCATCAACGAATATGGTGAGGTCAGCCTCGACCATCTCCTCGTCGAGCGCATCGATGGCGAGGTGGCCGTGCTTGCGAGCGGCTGCATCTGCTGCACTGTCCGCAGCGACCTCGAGGAAACACTGCGTGGGCTCCTCGTGCGGCGCGATCGCAGCGAGGTGGCGCCATTCCGCCGCATCCTCATCGAGACCACCGGTCTCGCCGATCCCGCGCCGATCGTGCAACTCCTGCTGAACAATCCGCTGGTCTCGCATTTCCTGCGGCTCGATGCCGTCGTGGCCACGGTGGATGCCGTCAACGCGCCGCATCAGCTCGACCGTCAGTACGAGGCGGTGAAACAGGTCGCGCTCGCCGACCGGTTGCTGATCACGAAGTCTGATCTGGCCGGCGACACCGCCGCGCTCGAAGCCCGTCTGCGCCGGCTCAATCCCGGTGCCGGAATCGAACGCGTGGCGCATGGCGAGATCGATCCGGCGCGGCTGTTTGGCGCCGGCCTCATCGATCCTGAGAAGAGGACCGTCGATGTCGCGCGGTGGCTCAACGAGCAGGCCTTCGTGACACCTCGTGAGCCGCAGCACGCCCACGACCACGGCCAACACCATCACGACGTATCGATCGGAAGCTTCATGCTGGCCTTCGACGAACCGCTCGACTGGATGGCGGTCTCGAACTGGCTTGCGCATCTGCGCTCCGGGCGAGGCGAGGACCTCCTGCGCGTCAAGGGGATTCTCAACCTCCGCGACGAGCCGGCGCCGGTCGCAATCCACGGCGTACACCACGTTTTCCATCCACCGGTGGCGCTCGCAGAATGGCCCGACGCCGACCGCCGCTCGCGCATCGTGTTCATCACCCGCAACATTGCGCGCGACGAGGTGCTGGCGCTCTGGCAGGCCGTCCGCGCGGCTGCGTGAGCTCAGGCCGCTACGCTGCTCCTCCGTCTCGATCGCAAATGCGCAGGAAGTCTTCGCTGCGGTTGATCTGCATCAATCGCTGACCAGCTCGCCGT
Organism: Bradyrhizobium sp. UFLA05-109; assembly: GCF_054185165.1. Taxonomy (NCBI): domain Bacteria; kingdom Pseudomonadati; phylum Pseudomonadota; class Alphaproteobacteria; order Hyphomicrobiales; family Nitrobacteraceae; genus Bradyrhizobium; species Bradyrhizobium sp. UFLA05-109. Next base: position 53,362 of record NZ_JBBIAR010000023.1, read on the forward strand.
GGGAGGATGCCAACAAACTCAGTGGAGTTCGAACATGGACCGTGCAATCGGACTGGCGGAGTTGGCTGAAGCAGAGAAACGGGTTGCGCTAGGCGAGCGGCACATCGTGCAGCAGGAGCGGCGTATCGCCGAGTTGGATCGCGATGGTCATGATACCAGGGAAGCGTTCGCGCTGCTGGATACGTTTCGGCAAACGCAGGTCCAGCACGTAGCGCACCGCGATTTCATCCTCATACGGTTGGGGCAGGCGCCGCAGGTTGCACGCGGATCGATCTTTCGACCGGGGCAGTACGAAGGCGTGGACATTCTGGGGAACAGAAAGTGGCCATGATCCGGCTCATTCCTACGGCTGTTCTTGCGCTGCATCCGCCGGACGATATGCCGGATCACGCACGGGCTCAGATGAGGCCGCGCAGCACGTCGATCAGCCGGCCGCATTCCTCTTCCGTACCGACCGTGATGCGCAGGAAGTTCTCGATGCGCGGCTTCTTGAAATGCCGGACCAGAACGCCGCGTTGCCGGAGCGAAACCGCGAGATCGGCACCGCCTTGGCTCCGATGGCGCGCGAAGACGAAGTTGGCTTGCGACGGCAGCACCTCGAAGCCGAGCCCAGAGAGCTCACGCGTCAGCGTTTCGCGGTTCGCCATGATGCGTGTACGGGTCTCCTGAAACCACGCGTCGTCCGCGATGGCAGCAGTGGCGCCTGCGAGGGCGAGGCAATCGATGGGGTAGGAGTTGAAACTGTCCTTCACCCGCTCCAGCGCCTCGATCAACGGCCGCTGCCCGATCGCAAAGCCGACCCGCAGGCCGGCGAGCGCCCGCGATTTCGAGAAGGTCTGGATGACGAGCAGATTGTCGTGGCGTGCCACGAGCGGCACGGCGCTCTCGGCGCCGAAATCGACATAGGCCTCGTCGACGACTACGAGCTGGTCCGGATGCTCAGTAAGCAGCGCTGCGATCGCATCGCGCGGAAGGCCGATGCCGGTCGGCGCGTTTGGATTGGATAGCAGGATCGCGCTGCATGGCTGCCGGTAGTCGGCAATCTGCACCCGCATTGCGGCATCGAGCGGCACCTCCTCGTGAGCGATGCCATAGAGGCGGCAATAGACGGGGTAGAAGCTGTAGGTGACGTCGGGAAACAAAAGCGGCGCATCGTGCTTCAATAGCGCCTGGAAGGTATGGGCCAACACCTCGTCCGAGCCGTTGCCGACGAACACCTCTTCGGGCGCGACCTTGTAATGGGTGGCGATCGCCTCGCGCAGCTGCGATGCGCGCGGATCGGGATAGAGACGGAGCCGCTCTGCCGCCGCCGCGACCGCCGCGAGTACGTGCGGCGAGGGCAGATAGGGATTCTCGTTGGTGTTGAGCTTGACGACGCCGTCCTGCTTGGGCTGTTCGCCCGGTACGTAGGGCGACAAGGTATTGACGACGGGACTCCAGAAGCGGCTCATGATCTCTGACCTACGGGGCTGATCGGATCACAGTAGGGTATGCCGGTCGTGGGCGGAAGCCCGCTCGTGTTCGAAGCTCGAACCTGATCTGCGCAAACGTCGCAGGTCAGTACGTTCCTGCGAGCGAAGGCTTCATGATAGGGTCGGCACCCAAGGTCGAAAATGACTGACAACAAGAACGAAGGCCGGCACACGAGCCGAGCCATTGAGAGAGGAACACATGCCGGGCGCAGCCCTTCCCACCGATCCCTCCATTCCAGGCGCGCCGGTGACGGTCGCCATCCTCGACGCCTTGCGGGACATCGTGGGTGACAAGGGCCTGATCCTGGACGAGCAGGACAAGCAGCCCTTCGTGACCGAATGGCGCGGCGTGCTGGCGGGCCAGGCCGCGGCGGTCGTGCGCCCGGCCAACACCGGGGAAGTCTCAAGAGTCGTGAAGCTCTGTTACGACAACGGCATTGCCATCGTGCCGCAGGGCGGCAATACCGGCTTGATGGGCGGTGCGACGCCGTGGCCGTCGCACCGCGGCATCGTGCTGTCACTAGGCCGCATGAACCACGTGCTCAACGTCGATCCCGTCGGCTATTCCATGACAGTGGAGGCGGGCTGCATCCTCCAGACCCTTCAGGAGACCGCGGCGAGCCACGACCGGTTCTTTCCGCTCAGCCTGGGCGCGCAGGGGTCGTGCATGATCGGAGGCAATCTGTCGACCAATGCCGGCGGCGTGCAGGTGCTGCGCTATGGCAATGCGCGCAATCTCGTGCTTGGTCTCGAAGTCGTGCTGCCGAACGGCGAGGTCTGGGACGGCTTGCGCGCGCTCAAGAAGGACAACACCGGCTACGATCTCAAGCATCTCTTCATCGGCGCCGAGGGGACGCTCGGCATCATCACCAAGGCGGTGCTGAAACTCTGGCCGGCGCCGAAGGACGTGTCCACCGCATGGCTCGCGATCCGCGATCCCCGCGCGGCCGTGGAGCTTCTCTCCGAGGCGCATGCCGCTTCGGAGGACAATGTCGGCTCCTGCGAGCTCATGAGCCGCGCCGGCATCGAGATGGTGATGCGCCACATCCCCGGCATCCAGGATCCGCTCAAGGCCGAGACCGGCTGGTATCTTCTGCTCGAATGGGCCTCGTCGCGGCCGCGCGTGGACGGGGCGACGGGCATGTCGGAAAGAATGGAGCAGTTCCTCGCCGAGCAGTTCGAAGCGGGCCGCGTGCTGGACGCGGCGATCGCGCAGACCGAAGCGCAGTCGCGCAACATGTGGCGCATTCGCGAAAGCGTGGCCGAGGCCGCGCGTGCCGAGGGGCCAGGCCTGAGCTACGACGTGTCGGTCGCGATATCGAGAATTCCTGAATTCATCGACCAGGGCCTCAAGGCAGTGCTCGAGATCCTGCCGACGATCCGTCCCTATCCGCTCGGCCATATCGGAGACGGCAATCTGCACTTTTCCTTCATGGGGCCGATCGGCATGGACCGGCCGACGCTCACGCAATATTCCGCTGCGATAACGCGTAGCGTGAACGACCTCATCACCTCAATGGGCGGCTCGATCTCGGCCGAGCACGGGATCGGCATCGAGAAGATCGACGAGCTGGCGCATTACCGTTCGAGGACCGAGCTCGACGTCATGCGCACGATCAAGCGCGCGCTCGACCCGAAGACCATCATGAACCCGGGCAAGATCCTGCGGCTCTGAGCTCACCAAATCTCGATTTGACATTTCGTCTTGTTTTGTCAAAATCGACAAATGGGACCGAAAACGCGCATTCTCGATGCGACCATGCTGGTTTTCCGCCGCCACGGCTTTCGCCGCTCCTCGATCGAGCAGGTAGCCGAGGCCGCCGGCCTGACGCGGCAGGCGCTCTATCATCATTTCGAATCAAAGGAAGCGCTGTTCCGCGCAGTCATCGAGCGCGTGCACCAGACCGCCATTGCGGCCGAGGAAGCCGCAATCAGCGAAGCGGAGAAGGCGGACTGCGGGTTCGCCGACGTTCTCGTCGCCGGCATGACGGCACGGATGCGGGCCATGATCGCGTCCTTCGACGGCTCGCCGCATATCGAGGAGCTGTATTCCGAACACCTCGTACATGCACGGGACCTCTACCAGAAATATGCCGCGCTCTATGCGGATCGGCTGGTCGCGACGATCGCGCGGATCGTACGCAAGCAGAAGCTTGCGCTGCCGCAGGGTCTGTCGGCGACCGAGTTCGCGCGGCTCGTCGAGATGGCCGTGCACGGATCGAAGTCGCAGCATCCGGCGATGCAGCCGGTGGACGCCTTCCTGAAGGACATGGCGATGATGGTGCGGACGCTCTGCGCCGGCGCCGTGCCGAAGTCGCAGGAACAGCCCGCGAGCAAGGCCGGGACCAGAGAGCGATCCTCACGCAGCAAAGCCGGAGCACGTCCATGAATACGATGACCATCAACGGCCGCGTCGAGCCCCTGCCCGAGGATCCCGATGCGCTACTCATCGATGTCGTGCGCGATCAGCTCGGTCTCACCGGCACCAAGCTCGTCTGCGGTGGCGGCGTCTGCGGCGCCTGCACTCTGCTGGTCGACGGCGTCCCGGTCACGAGCTGCCTGATGCCGGCGCGTGCCGCCGCCGGAAAATCCGTGACGACGGTGGAGGGCATTGGCGCTCTGGAGCTCCATCCGGTGCAGAAGGCGTTCATGGCGCATGACGCCTTGCAATGCGGCTTCTGCACGCCGGGCTTCATCGTGGAAGCGGCTGCGTTCTGTGATCGCTGGCGTGCGGCGAAGGGGGCGGCCGTGCCCTCGCGCGAGGAGATCGGTGCTGCGCTGTCGGGCCATCTCTGCCGCTGCGGCGCCTATGATGCCATTTTTAGCGCCGTGGCGGATGCCTGTGCCGGCCGCTTCGACGGCGATCATTTCGCAAGTCCACGCATCGAGGCGCGAGACAAGGTGACGGGCGCGGCAAGATACACCGTAGATATCAGGCATGATGGCCAGCTCGAGGGCGTGATCCTGCGTTCGCGCGACGCGCATGCGCGTATCACCGCGCTCGATCTGGCCCCAGCGCGTGCGCTAGGCGGCGTCACTGTGGTGCCGCTGCTTTCCGACGATCGCATCGTGCGCTATGTCGGCGAGCCGATCGCGGCGGTCGCAGCGAAGGACCGCAGGACCGCGCTCACAGCGCTTGCCGCGATCAAGCTGACCAGCGAACCACTGCCCGTGGTGATCGGGCTTGACGCGGCGCGGAAAGATGGTGCGCCGGTGGTGTTCGACCGTGCGAACCGCAAGAAAGCGGGCAATGTTTCGGAGGCGGCCGGCGGGCCCGCGCCATGGAAGCAGAACGTCCGTGGGCCGACCTCGGTGTTTGCCAAGCGCGCCAAAAAGGCACGCAACTGGGTGAGCGAGGCGCGGCAGGCGGGCAACAAGCTTCTTGTCGAGGGAACATTCCGCACGGGAACGCAGCAGCATGCCTGTCTCGAGCCGCATGCCGCGGTTGCGCGGTTCGACGGCGAGGAATTGACGGTGCACGCCTCGTCCCAGTGGGTGGTCCATCTGAAGGAGCAGATCACAAAGCGCTTCAAGCTCGATCCTGCGCGCGTCCGCGTGGTGGCCGATCATGTCGGCGGCGGCTTCGGCTCGAAGGCGAGCATCGGTGCCGAGACGATCGCCGCGGTCGAGCTCGCGCGCGCGGCGAATGCGCCGGTAAGGGTTGCCTATGACCGGCATGAAGAATTGTCGGTCGCTGGCTATCGGCCCGCCGCGGAGATGAAGGTCGCGCTGCTGCCCTCCGATCGGGGCGAGTTAAAAGCGCTATCCGTCATGGCGCATGCCGATACGGGCGCCGCGATCAACTCGACGATCGCGGGTCTGGCGCGGCTGATGTATCCGGCCGAGGCCAAGGACCTCAGGGATTTCGACGTCATTAGCAATTTGCCGCCGGGGGCAGCGTTCCGCGGGCCCGGCGGTCCGCCGATGGCATTTGCAGTGGAGCAGGCGGTCGACGAGGCCGCCCTGCGGCTCGCCGTCGATCCGATTGCCTTGCGCAAGCGCTGGGATCCGGATCCCAATCGCCAAAGGCTCTATGATTGGGCCTTGAGCCTCGACAGCTGGCGCAATCGGACAGCGGCCGGAAGCGGTCGCTATCGCCGCGGCGTTGGCGTGGCGACCGGCTACTGGTTCTATCTCTGGCAACCCAAGGTCAAGGTCGAAGTTGCGGTCAAGGGCGGCCGTATCGTCGCATCAACTGCGACGCAGGACATCGGGACCGGAACCCGCAGCGTTCTGGCTGATACGGTCGCGCGCGAATTCGATCTCGAGGCGAGCGAAGTCGAGGTGCGCATCGGCGACTCGTCGCTCCCCGAAGGCCCCGGCTCCGGTGGCAGCCGAGTCACCGCCTCGGTGCTGCCGCCGACGCTTGCGGCGATCCAGAAGTTGAAAGCCGCGCTCCTCGAGCAAGCCACGCGCAAGCCCGCGCCGGGCTCGAATGCGCCATGGCGCGAGCTGATCGCGCGCTCGGGAGATATTGCCATCTCGGAGACACGTGGTGAGGACGGAAAGAATACGGCACCCGGCATCCGCTCGCCATTGAAGGACCTCGGGCTTCTCGGCGTCGTGTTCGGCTGGATGATGCGCCGCAACTCCAACATCGTCATCGGCGCCGGTGTGCCGAGCTCGGTGCAGGTGATCGAGGTTGAGGTCGACACCTGGCTCGGTCACGTGCGTGTGCTCAAGGTGCACACTGGAATAGCGGTCGGGAAGATCGCAGCACCTCAGCTTGCGCACAGCCAGGCCTGCGGCGCAGTGATTCAGGGGCTTGGCTACGCGCTCTACGAGGCGCGCGAGGTCGATCCGTTCAGCGGCGACGTCCTGACCGCCGGCATGGAGGATTATCGAATCCCAGGCATCGCGGATACGCCCGAGCTCGACGTGCATTTCGACGAGGGCGGTTTTGATCATGTGCTCGGCAATAGCGTTGGTATCGGTGAGGTCGCGACCGTGCCGACGTCGCCTGCCGTTGCGAACGCGATTTTCAACGCGATCGGGGTTCGCCTCACCGAAATTCCGATCCGGCCCGATCGCATCGTCGCCGCCCTGAAGGGGAGGACCGCGGCATGAACGCCTCGTCAGCAACGATTATCGCTAGCGCTCCCGAATTCCGCGCCGCCGGCACGGATCTGTCCGAGCGTCGCCGCAGTGGGGTGTCCTCAGGGCCCATCGTCGATCTCTCCGTGACGTCAGGCACGATCGGGACCGACTGGGTTGCGGACGGCTCGGCGCGCATCGGCGCATTCACCACGATCGCGGCGATCGCGTCCGATGAACGCATTCGGGGTGCCTATCCCGGCATCGCCGCCGCCGCGCAAGGCCTCGCCACACCGCAGATACGGCATCTGGCGACGCTCGGCGGCAACCTCGCTCAGCGTTCGCGCTGCTGGTATTTCCGCAATCCCCAGATCGGCTGTCTCAAGAAAGGCGGCTCCGACTGCCCGGCGAGATCGGGCAATCATCTTTATCATGCAGCATTCGATCTCGGGCCTTGCGTGGCCCCGCATCCGTCGACCATGGCCATGGCGCTGCTCGCCTATGATGCGACGATCGCGACAGACCGGCGTGGTCGATTGCCACTGCCTGATTTCATCGGCGATGGCACCAACGGGGCTGTCGACCATGCGCTCGCGCCGGGCGAAAGGATCGAGGCCATCTCACTTCCCGCGCCGCTTGCCTCCGAGCGCGCCTATTACAAGCGTGCCATCAGCCGTAGTTATGCGGAATGGCCGCTGGTCGAAGTCTGCGCACGCGCCGTGGTATCCGGCGGCATTTTCCAGTATGTCCGCATCGCCGCCGGTGGGATCGCCCCGGTGCCGCTGCAGCTGACCGCGTGCCAGGCCGCGTTGGAGGGAAAGCCGGCAAACGCGGATATCATCGCGCAAGCAGCTCAGCTCGCGACGTCAGGCGCAAAGCCGCTGCCGATGACCGGATACAAGCTCGAGCTGCTGGTTGGCCTGGTGCGGGACGTGGTGGAGCGGATTGCGAAGTAGGTTGGCTGACCTTCGCACTCATCCACCGTCGTCATCGTTCTGCAGGATCGTTTCCGACAGGAGCGCGGCGGCCTTCTGAAGCGGGGCGATAAAGCGGTCGAGTTCAGCGAAGCTCACGCGGGCCGCCGGGACGGAGACGCCCAGGCACGCGATCAGCTCACGATCCGGCGACAGAATTGGGACGGCACATCCAACCACGCCCTTGACGTACTCCTCGTTGGTCTTGGCCCAGCCACGCCTACGGGTCTCCTCGAGCACCTTCATCAAGGCGTCGTAGTCTGCGATCGTCGTGTCCGTAAATTTAGTCAGCGCGAGCGCGCGGCATAGCTTCTCGCGCGCTTTTTCCGGCAAGCGGCTCATGTAGATCTTGCCTGTCGACGTACAGTGCAGCGGCGCCGCTTCGCCCGGATTGAATTGCAGTCCCTGTGGTTGCGAGACGCGGACGCTGTCGACATAGGCCACCATGTTGTCGCGCACGACGCCGATCTCGCATTGCTCGCCGATCTCGCCGGCAACCGCGCGCAGCACGGCATGGCGGCGCGCGGTGCGGAATGCTGCTCCGATGACCTTGGCGGAGAGGGTAACGAGCTGATTGCCGACCACGTAGCGCTTGGTCCCGAGCGCCTTCTGAAGAAGGCCGCGTTCCTCGAGGTTTCCGATCAACCGGTGGGCGGTCGGAAGCGGCAGGGTGAGCGCCTGGGCTATCTCTGCGACTGACACGGCTTTGGTCTGACCGGCGACGTGCCCGACGATGGCAAAGGCGCGATCGAGTGGTCCGTCGGTTTTGGCTGGCTCAGCCATTCGCGTCTCCTTACTCGATAAATAAATTATCATTTTTCGGAATCAAAACTACCGGATTATGAAAAATATATTGGACGGTCCTCCCTCGCTGCTCATATCGTTGGCTTCGCCGGCCGGTGATCAGGAATTGTGCAACGCAAACCGGGTCCCGCGGGCCAGACGCCGAACAGGAGAGTGGGATGTCAGGTCGTTACGACGTCGATGCCGTGCGGAAGGAATTCCCCGCAGCCGAGCGGATGACCTATCTCGACTCCGGTTTCCAGGCGCCCCTTTCGCGCCCGGTCAAGGCGGCGATCGACCTTTTCCTTCGCGAAGGACTGGAGACGGCTGGCCCGAAGAGCGTGTGGCTCGACCGCGTTGAGCAGACGCGCGCCAAGGTCGCGCGCTTCCTCGGCGTGTCCGCAGACGAGATCGCCTTCACCAAGAACACCTCGGAAAGCATGAACATTGCCGCGAACGCTCTGCGGCTGCGGGCGTGCGACAATGTCCTGATGGTTCATGGCGATCATCCGAACAACGCATACGCTTTCCTCAATCTGCAGCGGCAGGGCGTCGAGGTGCGGTTCGTGCCTATGACCGATGTCGTCGATGCTGCGAGCTTTCGTCCCCATATCGATGCGAACACCCGCGCGATCTCGATGTCGCACGTGACCTTTCACGCCGGCCATCGCTTCGATGTCGAAAGCGTCGGTGCCCTCTGCGCGGAGAAGGGCCTCCACTTCATCGTCGACGTGATGCAGGCGATCGGCGTAGTGCCGATCGATGCAAAGATCATGCGCGCGAGTTTCATCGGGTCGGGCAGTCACAAGGGACTGCTCGTTCCCCAGGGCCTCGGATTGCTCTACTGGAATAGCGCGCATTCCGAGCTCGAGCCCGCTTATCTCGCCGCCGCAAGCCTTGCCGAAATCCCCGCCGACCTCATCGCACGCCCGGACAAGCTCACGCCGGCTCCGAGCGCTCGCCGCTTCGAGCTCGGCAACTTCAATCTTCCGGCGATCCACGCGCTCGGCGCTTCGCTCGACCTGATCGTGCAGATCGGCGTCGAGAACATCCAGAACCACTGTTTCGACCTCGGCGATCATCTCATAGCAGGGCTGGACGCGGTCGACATAAGGCTCGTCGGCCCGCGCGACAGAAGGCACCGCGCGCCGCACATCTACGTCATTGCGCTGCCTGCGGCCGAATGGCTCGGCTACTTCGAAGAGAATGGCGTGCGCGTTTCGCCGGAACGGGACGGCATTCGCGTGTCGTTCGGTATGTTCAACACGTCAGCGGACGTCGACCGCCTGATCGAGCTCATCCGACGGCGTGGCGTCAAGACATCATCCAGAGCCGCCTAGGCCGAGATATGAGAGGAGGGTGCAGGACATGAGGAATTTTGCACGGATGCTGGGGGCTCTGTCGGGCCTTGTAGCGGTCACCACCATGGTCGAGCCGTCGGCCGCGGCTGACAGCCCGACGCTGACCAAGATCAAGTCTAGCGGCGCGATCACGATCGGCTACCGCGAGGCGTCGATCCCGTTCTCTTACCTCGGTCCCGACCAAAAGCCGATCGGCTTCTCGCTCGATCTCTGCGCCGCCATCGTTGAGCGCATTAAGACGGAGCTCAACCTGCCCAATCTCACCGTCAACTACACGCCGGTGAATTCATCCAACCGGATTCCGCTGATTCAGAGCGGCACCGTCGATATCGAATGCGGCGGAACGGCCAACGACAAGAAGCGGCAGGAGCAGGTGTCGTTCTCGGTGACGACCTTCGTCAGCCAGCCGCGCTGGCTGGTCAAGGCCGACAGCAGCCTGAAGACCGCCGGTGATCTCAAGGGCAAGACCATCGTAGTCACGCAGGGTTCCAACGCGATCGGCTTCGCGCAAGGCGTGAACGCCAAGGAGCAGCTCGGCCTCAACATCGTCCAGGCCAAGGATCACGCGGAATCGTTCCTGATGCTGAACACCGGACGCGCGGCGGCCTTCATGGAAGATGATATCCTTCTCGCAGGCCTCAAGGCTGCAGCACCGAAGCCGGATGCGCTGATCTTCCTTCCCGAAGGTTATGCAAAGGTCTACTACGGGCTGATGTTCACGAAAGGCGACGCCGGCTTCAAGGCACTCGTCGACGACGTTCTGTCAAAACAGATGGCGTCGGGCCAGTTCGAGAAAACCTACACGAAATGGTTCACCAGGCCGATCCCGCCCAAGGGTGAGAATCTCGCTTTTCCCCTCACCGATACGCTGATGGAGCGTATCGCGCAGCCCAGCGACGCGGTCGACTGACCGGAAGCACCGCGGGACTCGACCAAGATCGCCTTCGCTCGCACCGTTAACTCAGAGGTTTGCGATGTTCGGAGTGCTTTTTGAACAGACGGCGGATGGCCAGCGCTATGTCGACTGGCTTCTCGCAGGCCTCGGTTGGACGCTGGCGCTGGCCTTTTTCGGCTGGTGGATCGCCTTCGCTGTCGGTGTCGTCGTCGGGATCGGCCGTACCATGCCGAACCGGCTCGTGGCGGCGCTTGCACGGCTGTATGTCGAGATCTTCCGGAACATCCCGGTGCTGGTGCAGATGTTTCTCTGGTATTTCGTGTTGCCGGAGATCCTTCCAACCTCGCTTGGCAACGCCATCAAGCAGATTCCACCGCCGTGGGGATCGTTCTTCCCGGCGCTGGTGTGCCTCGGTCTCTACACCGCGGCGCGCATTGCCGAGCAGGTGCGCGCGGGCATCGAGGCCTTGCCGAAGGGACAGGTCGAGGCGGCCAATGCGCTGGGCCTCACTCCCTATCTGACCTATCGCCACGTTATCGTCCCGCAGGCGCTGCGGCTGATCGTGCCGAGCCTGACCAGCGAGGTCATGGGCATCTACAAGAATACGTCGGTGGCGCTGACGATCGGTCTGATGGAGCTGACCGCGCAGGCGCGGCAGATCAGCGAAGCGACCTTCCAGACCTTCACCGCCTTCGGCGCGGCGACGCTGATCTATCTCGTGCTCGCGCTCATTGCCTATCAATCGATGATGCTCATCGACAGGGCCGTGCACATTCCGGGCTCCACGCCGGCAAAGGACACGATCGAGCCGACCCTGGCGGACGACGTGCAGCCGGTCGCCGCTTTGCCCCACGGAATGGAGGTCGTGAAATGAACAGCCTCGATTTCTCGATCCTCCTTCAGGCCTGGCCTTATCTTTGGTCGGGACTGCTGTTCTCCCTCGCGCTGACCGCCGCGGCCTTCGTCATCGGCATGATGCTAGGGACCTGCTTCGCCCTCGTGCAGCATTTCGAGGTGCCCGCCGTCAGCCAGATCGTGCGCAGCTATATCGCGTTGGTCCGCTCGATCCCGCTGATCCTCGTGCTGTTCTGGTTCTTCTTCCTGGTGCCGATCGTGCTCGGGCACCTCTCAGGCAACGGCCGTCCGATTCCGATCGGCGCCACCTGGACGGCCTTTATCACTTTTGGGTTGTTCGAGGCGGCCTACTATTCGGAGATCATCCGCGTCGGATTGCGCGCGGTGAACAAGGGCCAGTTCGAAGCCTGCCGGGCGCTCGCACTGTCCACCTTCGAGACCTATCGATGCGTGATCCTGCCGCAGGTGATCCGCGTCGCGAGCCCGATCATCCTGAGCCAGACCATCATCCTGTTCCAGGACACCTCGCTCGTTTACGTGCTCTCGCTGACTGATCTCCTCGGCGCGGCCTCGAAGCTCGCGCAGCTCAACGGTCGGCTCGTCGAAATGTATCTCGTTGTCGCGGTGGTCTATCTCGTCATCGGTTCGGCGGCGTCGCAGTGCGTCGCATCGCTCAGGCGACGCTACGCGCTCGGCGGGGCGCATCGGTAGGGAAGCGGTCTGGAAAACTGAGAGGAACACAAAGATGCGACAGGAAGGCGCGGTGAGCCCGAGCGATCATTCTTCCGCGATCGTCGTCGTGGAGAATCTGGTGAAGCGGTTCGGGGGCTTTACCGCCCTGAATGACGTCAACCTGACAGTCGCCAAGGGCGAGAAGATCGTTCTGTGTGGTCCCTCCGGTTCCGGCAAGTCGACCCTGATCCGCTGTATCAACCACATCGAGAAGCACGACGGCGGCCGGATCGTGGTCGACGGCGTGGAGCTGATGGACCGCATGGCCGACATCAACAGCGTTCGCTGCGAAGTCGGCATGGTGTTCCAGAGCTTCAACCTGTTCCCGCACCTCTCCGTCGTCGAGAACTGCATGCTGGCGCCGATGAAGGTGCGAGGGCTCTCGCGTCCTGAAGCGCACGAGCGTGCGATGAGCCTGCTCAGGAAAGTTCGCATTAACGGGCAGGCGGACAAATATCCCGCGCAGCTTTCCGGTGGCCAACAGCAGCGCGTCGCTATCGCCCGCGCGCTGTGCATGCAGCCGAAGATCATGCTGTTCGACGAGCCGACCTCCGCGCTCGATCCGGAGATGGTCAAGGAGGTGCTGGACACGATGGTGCAGCTCGCAGGCGAAGGCATGACCATGGTATGCGTGACCCACGAAATGGGCTTTGCGCGCGAGGTCGCCGACCGCGTCGTATTCATGGATCAGGGCAGCATTGTCGAGGAGGGGGAGCCGACGAGTTTCTTCCGCTCGCCTCGCACGGAGCGTGCGAAGGGCTTTCTCAACCAGATCATCCACTAGGAAAGAGTGGGAGTTCGCCGCGTGACCGGCATAGCGGACCGGGTGTGCCAGCCGGCGCCGGTACCCTCGGCAGTTTTGGGGGGCTAGGCGTACAGCTTCGGCCAAACGAGCCGAGAAAGCGGCAAATTGTGCCTCACGCAACGCAAGAGGCGGCTTTATTCCCGCCATGAATGCTTTAAGGAAGGGCCTATCAGGATCAGGTCGCGGCCCGGCTTGCGGTGCGCGACCCTGGACGCAAAAAGGGCCCGCGCCGGTTGGCGCCCCCGACAGGATGAAAAAGGATTTGAAGCAATGATCCAAACCGTTGGAATCATCGGGGCCGGCACCATGGGGAACGGCATCGCCCAGGTCTGTGCCGCGGCCGGGCTTTCGGTTGTGATGGTCGATATCTCCGACGCGGCGGTGGGGCGCGGAATTGCGACCGTCGGCGGCAGCCTCGAGCGTCTGGTCAAGAAGGAGAAGATGTCGGCGGCCGATCGCGAGGCGACGCTCAAGCGCATCACCGGCACGACCGACCGCGGCAAGCTCGCCGACTGCGACCTCGTGATCGAGGCCGCGACCGAAAACGAGGAGCTTAAGGTCAAGATCCTCAAGGACCTCTGCGCGACGCTGTCGCCGCGCACGCTGATCGCCACCAACACCTCGTCGATCTCGATCACCAAGCTCGCGGCCGCGACGGATCGTCCGGATCGCTTCATCGGCATGCATTTCTTCAACCCGGTGCCGGTGATGCAACTCCTGGAGCTGATCCGCGGCTTGCAGACCTCCGACGACACCCACGCCAAGGCGCTCGATTTCGCCCAGCGTGTCGGCAAGGTCGCGATCACGGCCAAGAACAGCCCGGGCTTCGCCGTCAACCGCATCCTCTGCCCGATGATCAACGAGGCGATCTTCGCACTTCAGGAGGGAATCGCGACGGCCGAGGAAATCGACGCCGGCATGAAGCTCGGCTGCAACCATCCGATCGGGCCGCTGGCGCTCGCCGATCTCGTCGGGCTCGATACGATGCTGTCGGTGATGGAGGTCTTCTACAAAGGTTTCAACGACCCGAAATACCGTCCGGCGCCCTTGCTCAAGGAAATGGTCGATGCCGGCCATCTCGGCCGCAAGACCGGCCAGGGCTTCTATACCTACGGCAGCTGACGGACCCGTTGTCTGAGGTCATGTTGGGGCGACGCCTGACGGCTGTCGCCCCCGTTGCCTTGCGGTCGAGCATCGATTCTTGCCGGCGACGGAAACCTGATTCATCCCGGAGTTTGCGCTCCATCAAATAGGACGGCGCAGCTTGCCTGCTACACGACCGTGATCCCTGGCTGTGATCCTCTCCGACGGCTCGGTCAGAGAAATGCCTACAACATCAAGACAAGGCAAACGGTACTCCACCACTACACTTTGGCGATAAAAGGTATAGATGCCAGCCTGAGCATCGTCGATCGCGACGATGGAACTCCCATCACCGTCAAGCCGGACGGCTCGGAATCGCGAAGGGTTCCCCCGACCATGGCGAGTCCGAAGGCCGACATGGGCAAGATTTGGAACATGAGTACTTGGAAATTCGCGAATGGATACCGAAAACGAGATGCCTGAGCGGAAAACGATCGATCGCAAAGCGGCGGCGGAGCGGCGCAGTTTGCTGGCTCAAGACGTGATGGAGAGAACCGGGATCAACGAGGCGATGATCGGGGAACTCGTCACGAGGTTTTATGGTCGCGTGCGCGACGACGCGCTGCTCGGTCCGGTGTTCGCGGTCGTGAAAAACTGGGACGAGCATCTTTCCAAGTTGAGCGATTTCTGGTCGTCGGTGGTGTTGACTACCGGTCGCTATCACGGCCAGCCGATGCGGGCGCATCTTCCGCTCAGCCTGCTCGGTGATCATTTCGATCGCTGGCTCGATCTGTTCGAGCAGACCGCGCGCGAGGTCTGCCCGCCCCTCGCAGCGGCTCTGTTCATCGACAAGGCGCGGCGTATTGCCGACAGCTTTGAAATGGCGGCGGCGACGCAAAGCGGGCGCATGTTCACGCCCCGGCACATGCTGCGCTCTTGAATACGATATGCCTGCCTGGCATCTTGAATCGAAACTTGCAAGAGGCGGGCTTACTTCCCTTCGCGCTCGACCTTGCCTTTCTCCTTCGCGTTCATCTCCTTGACCTTCGGATCCTGACTGGACTGCCCTGTGGTCTGGTTGGTCGATGCGGGGGGAGCGTTGCTCGGCAGTGAGGTCTGGTCTGGCGTGGAGGGACGCGTCGCGGTGGCCGGAGGCGTCGTGTTGCCCTGTGCCTGGCTTTGGGCCTGTGCGGTCAAAAGAAAGGCGCCCGACAGCACCAAGACTGCGAGCGCCCGTAAGGTGATGTCCATCGATCTCTCCTGTCAGATCGATGGCAACGGCGAACTGTCGCCTGACGTTCCCTAAAGCGCGATGAGATTGGGATGAATCGTCATCGCGCTTTAGGTTGTTGTTCGAGCATGATCACCGCGCAAACGCGTTCCGCGTTTGTCGCGAAGGAAAACCGCTTCGCACTTTTCCGGATCATGCTCTAGCGTTACGCCTCCAATTGCTTGCCGATCGGCAAGGAGCGGATGCGCTTGCCGGTCGCGGCGAAGATCGCGTTGATCAGCGCCGGCGCGAATGGCGGCACGCCGGGCTCGCCGACGCCGCTCGGCGGCGTGTCGGGTCCAGGCGGCACGATATGGACGTTGGTCACCAGCGGAGACTCGTCCATCCGGATCACCGGGAAGTCGTCATAGTTCTTCTGCTGGACCTTGCCATCCTTGAAGGTGATCTCGCCATATCTGGCGAGGCTCAGGCCCATGATCGCAGCGCCCTCGATCTGGGACCGGATGCGCTCGGGATTGACGAAGGTTCCGCAGTCGATGGCGGTATCGACCCGCGGGATCGTCAGTTTGCCCTTGTCGTCGACGGCCACTTCCACGATCGTCGCGATGTAGCTGACGAAGCTGCGGTGCGCGGCGATGCCGAGGCCATGGCCCTTCGGCACCTGGCGACCCCATTCGCCCTTGTCGGCCACCAGCTCGACCACCTTGCGCAAACGCGCGGTGTCGATCGGGTAGCTCTCGTAAGGCTCGCCATAGTTCCAAAGGTCCTTCACCGAAGCGAGCTTGACGATGCGGGGCGAGCCGATCAGCTCGAGCAGCATGTCCTTCTGGTCGCGGCCGGTGGCCTGCGCGATTTCGCCGACCATCGACTGCACGGCGAAGGCGCGCGGGATATTGGAGACCGAGCGGAACCAGCCGATCCTGGTATGGGCGGCCGCTTCCGGATTCTCGCACGAGATGTTGGCGATCTCGAAGGGCATGTCGACGAGACCCATGCCGAGCTCGAACGAGGCCTGATGCACGGTTCCCGCAGCAAACGTCGAGGCGATGCTGGGCGCGACGCTGCGATGGCGCCAGGCGATTACCTTGCCACTCTTGTCGAGACCCGCCTCGATCCGCTCGACCGAGACGGTGTGCAGGAAGCCGTGGTGGAGGTCGTCCTCGCGGGTCCACTGCACCTTCACGGGCGCGCCGAGCTCCTTGGAGAGCAGGGCGGCCTCGAGCGCATAGTCGCATTTCGACTTGCGGCCAAAGCCACCGCCGAGCAGCGTCACGTTCACGGTCACGTTCTGCTCGGGGATACCGAGCGTCTTGGCGACGTCCTCGCGGGTGCCGCCGGGACTTTGCACTGGTGCCCAGATCTCCGCCTTGTCGCCCTTGACGTCGGCAACCGCCACCGGTGGCTCCATGCTGACATGGGCGAGGTGAGGGATGTAGTACTCACCGACGATCACCTTGTCGGCGCTCTTGAGCGCGGCATCCGCATCGCCCTCCTTGCGCACGACGAGACCGGGCTGGCGCGAGGCCTCCTCGAGCTCCTTGCGGTAGGCGGCCGACTCGTACTTGCCGTTTGGCCCGTCGTCCCAGACGATCTTCAGCGCATCGCGCCCCTTGATCGCGGCACCCGTATTGCGGGCGATCACGGCCACGCCGCCGAGCGGCTGGAATTTCGAGGGCCACGGCCAGCCACGCACCTGCATCACCTTCTCGACGCCCGAGACCTTCATCGCGTCGGCTGGGTCGAACGAGACCAGCTTGCCGCCGGTCACCGGCGGGCGCGCGATGACGGCGTATTTCATGCCGGGCAGCCGCACGTCGGCGCCGTAGCCTGCCTTCCCAGTGGTGATGTCGTGGAGGTCAACGATGCTGATCTCGCCCTTGGTGAGATAGCGGAAATCCTTGGGGTCCTTCAGCTTCAGGCTGTCGACGCTCGGCAAGGATTCCTTGGCTGCGTCGGCTGCGAGCTCGCCGAAGCCGAGCTTGCGACCGCTGGCACCGTGAACGACCTCGTGATTGACCGCCTTCACCTCCGTCGCCGGCACGCCCCAGCGCTTGGCTGCGGCCTGCTCCAGCATGATGCGCGCCGAGGCGCCGATCTGGCGCATCGGGATCAAATAGTGCCGCGTGCTGCGGGAGCCGTCGGTGTCCTGGTTGCCGAACTTGACCTCATCGCCATGCGCCTGCTGGACCTTGACCCTCGTCCAGTCGGCTTCCATCTCCTCGGCGACGACCAGCGGCAGGCTGGTGCGCACGCCTGTGCCCATCTCGGAGCGGTGCGCGACGATGGTGACGATGCCGTCGGGAGCGACCGCGACGAACACGCGCGGGTCGACCACGACGCCGTGCGGCATCTTCCCGGCGCCGGTCTCATAGGCGAAGGCCTGGCGCGACATGACCGGCGCAGCGAGCACGAAGCCGCCGGTGACGCCCAGTCCCTTCAGGATACTGCGGCGGGAAATCTTCTCGATCCTGATGTGCTTCTCGAAGCCACGAAGCTTTGGGTTGTCGATGAAATTCATGATCACGCCCCCGTCGATGCGAGATGGACGGCGTTCTCGATGCGCTGGTAGCAGCCGCAGCGGCAGATGTTGCCCGCCATCGCCTCGCGGATCTGGTCATGCGACGGCTTTGGATTGTCCATCAGCAGCGCCGCGGCCTGCATGATCTGGCCGGCCTGGCAGAAGCCGCATTGGGGAACGTTGACCTCGCGCCACGCTTTCTGCACGGGATGATCGCCGTTCGGATGCAGGCCTTCGATGGTCGTGACCTCGCGACCTGCAACGTCATTGACCGAAGTGATGCAGGAGCGCACCGCTTCCTTGTCGACGATGACGGTGCAGGCGCCGCACAGCGCCTGGCCGCAGCCGAATTTGGTGCCAGTGAGCCCGACCTCGTCGCGGAGAAACCAGAGCAGCGGAAGATCCGGGTCGCCATCCCAGCTTTGTTCATGGCCGTTGATTTTTATCTTGATCATGATCGTTTCTCGCTCTTCTTAAGCCGATGATCCGATGGGCGTGACTGATTGGCGGGGCAGCCTCCGCATCCCCTGCTTCCGCAAGCCCAGGCAACTCCCGGGGCGGAGGGAATGAAGACGGGCGATGTCTGGAATGTGCTCGATGCCTCCCGGTTGATTCTTGTTTGATGATTTTCGCGCGGCATCGTGACGATTGTGATGCTAGCAGAAACCGGACACGACGGGCATCACAGCCGCTTGTGTTCGCGACCAGATTGCCTCCGCGATTTGTCAAAAGCTGGGCGCGATCCATCGCTCGCCCATTGCGGAGTGCTGCAGAGCATCATTGCAACCGACATAAAAAAGCTTCGTCCGGCGGGACTGCGCGGACGAAGCAGGAGACCTCAGTCGAGGGAGGGAGAACGCAGGGACGCAAGCTTTGCGGGCTGGCGACGCTGCGGAGTGAGTACGACTCTCGATGCTGAGGGAACCGGCCGCCTCACGAGCAAATGAGGCGGCAATGCTGCCATCCGGTTCGCGCCCAATCCTGGAGGGCCCGACCGGCTCGCTGGTCAGACCAGCGAGCCGAGAGCGCGCAAGGACGGATGCGTTGCCTCAGGCCTCCGTCGAGCAGCCTTGTGCCTAAGCAGCTTTGGCCTTCGCGACATGGGTCGCGATCGCGTCCATCAGCGCCGGCGACAGGCAGTCATAGGGCTCGAGCCCGATCTCCTTCAGCCTTGCGCGGACACCGGCCATCTGCTCCGGCTTCACGCCCGATTCGATCACGGAAGAGACGAAGGCGGCGAATTGCGGCGCCTGCGAGCCTTGTTCCTGGAACAGCTCGGGATGGATGAAGTCGAGGCCGTAGAACGGATGGCCCTTGTTCTCGATGCGGCCGAACATATGCGTGCCGCAGGCCTTGCAGGCATGGCGCTGGATCACCGCCGACGGATCGACGATCTGCAGCTTGTCGCCGTTCTCGAGCACGGTGACGTTCTGGCGCGGCACCACGGCGACGACGGAGAACATCGCACCTTGCGGCTTCCAGCACTTGGTGCAGCCGCAGGCGTGGTTGTGCGCCACGTCGCCCTTGATGCCGACCTTGACCTGATGATCGTTGCATTTGCAGACCAGCGTGCCGCCGGAAAAGCTGCCGCTGCCATGTTTGAGGCCATTGTCGATCGAGGGATGGAGAGCAACAGTCATGGGACGATCCTCCTTGTGGGTGATGGTTCTGGTTTAGTAGACGACGACCGAGCGGATCGATTTGCCCTCATGCATCAGGTCGAAGCCCTTGTTGATGTCTTCGAGCTTCAGCACGTGGGTGATCATGGGATCGATCTGGATCTTTCCGTTCATGTACCAGTCGACGATCTTGGGCACGTCTGTGCGGCCACGCGCACCGCCGAACGCGGTGCCGCGCCAGTTGCGCCCGGTGACGAGCTGGAACGGACGGGTAGCGATCTCCTTGCCGGCTTCCGCAACGCCGATGATGATCGATGTTCCCCAGCCGCGATGGCAGCATTCCAGGGCCTGGCGCATCACCGTGGTGTTGCCGGTACAGTCGAAGGTGTAGTCGGCGCCGCCATCGGTCAGCGTTACAAGATGCTGGACGATGTCGCCGGTCACCTTCTTGGGGTTGACGAAGTGCGTCATGCCGAACTTGCGGCCCCAATCCTCTTTGGAGTCGTTGATGTCGACGCCGATGATCTTGTCGGCGCCGGCCATCTTGGCGCCCTGGATGACATTGAGTCCTATGCCGCCGAGGCCGAACACCACGACGTTGGAACCCGGCGTGACCTTGGCGGTGTTCACGACGGCGCCGACGCCGGTCGTGACGCCGCAGCCGATGTAGCAGCTCTTGTCGAAGGGGGCATCCTCGCGGATCTTGGCGACCGCGATCTCCGGCAGCACCGTGAAGTTCGAGAAGGTCGAGCAGCCCATATAGTGATAGATCGGCTTGCCCTTGTAGGAGAAGCGACTGGTGCCGTCGGGCATCACGCCCTTGCCCTGCGTCGCCCGGATCGCGGTGCAGAGGTTGGTCTTCCCGCTCAGGCAGCTTTTGCACTGCCGGCATTCGGGCGTGTAGAGCGGGATGACGTGATCGCCAGGCTTCACCGAACTCACGCCTGCGCCGATCTCGCGGATGATGCCGGCGCCCTCGTGGCCGAGGATCGAGGGGAAGATTCCTTCGCTGTCGAAACCGTCGAGCGTGTAGGCGTCGGTGTGGCAGATTCCGGTCGCCTTGATCTCGACCAGAACTTCGCCGGTCTTCGGCCCTTCCAGGTCGACCTCGACGATTTCAAGCGGCTTTTTCGCTTCGAAAGCGACCGCGGCACGTGTCTTCATCGTAAGCTCCTCAAATTCTCCCGGAGACGCCAAGAAGTAGTCTCGGCCGTGCTCCAATCGTTCATTTCCTGCCCATGCAGGAGTCTTCGGCCTTTGTATAGGCCTGCGTCTTGTCCTCATGCTTGCCCGGCCGCGCGCGGCCCCAGGCTTCGTTGGAGCGGGCGCGCAGATAGACGTAGAGATCGTCCATGTAGCAGGCCACGTTCGGATTATCGCCGAAGGCCGGCATCACGTTCTCCTGCGCGGTCGAGACGTTCTTGCGGCCTGAGGCGACGACGCCGAGGAAGTCGGCGTAGCTCATCGTCTTCAGGGAGTCCTTCAACGCCGGAGCGTAGGTCGATCCCATTCCATCCGGGCCATGACAGACGTGGCAGTCCGAGTGATAGCGGCGGTATCCGGAATAGGTGTACCAGTCCACGGTCCCGTCGGCTGAAATCTTGTAGGTCGGGTTTCCTTCCTTATCGAGCCACTCACCATTTTCGTTTTGCTTGACGGCGCCCGGATCGCCCGAGCCATCCGCGAATGCAATTCCTCCGGACGCGACGAAGATCATCGCAGCTATGACAAAGCAGATTCTACGCAAGAGATTTTTTCCTCGACAGCGCGCGGTGGAGACGAGCCCGGCGCGTGGGGGTTATCCACGCGCCGGGACGATACGAGGTTGAGGCTAGTTCGGCAGCGAGAACACGGTCAGCGTGCCGCCGAGTGCCGTGTAGTTCGACAGTGCCGCGTAGCCGCCGACTGCGCCGAGACCGGCGGTCGGATCGGTCAGGCCTGCCGCCAGACCGATGCCGGCCCAGCCGCCCACGCCGGAGAGTACTGCGACGTACTGCTTGCCGCCGTTCTCATAGGTCGTGACGTTGCCGATGATGCCGGATGGAGTCTTGAACTTGTAGAGCTCCTTGCCGGTCTTGGCGTCGACCGCCTTCAGGTAGCCTTCGAGCGTGCCGTAGAACACCACGCCGCCGGCAGTTGCGAGCGCACCCGACCAGACCGAGAACTGCTCCTTGTTCGACCACACGATCTTGCCGGTCTTGCCGTCCCAGGCGATGAAGTTGCCCATGTTGGTCTCGCCCTGCGGCGGATACATCGAGAGCGTCGCGCCCACATAGGGCTGGCCCGCGGTGTAGCTGACCTTGAACGGTTCGTAGTCCATACAGACGTGGTTGGTCGGAACGTAGAACAGCTGCGTGTCCGGCGAGTAGGCTGCCGGCTGCTCGTCCTTGGTGCCGAGCGCGGCCGGGCAGATGCCCTTCACGTTGACGTCCTCGCCGGCCTTGTCGGTCGACGCGGCGTCGAGAACCTTCGGACGACCGTAGGTCGGCGAGTTCTTGTCCATGTCGACGCCGGAGGTCCAGTTCACCTTCGGATCGTACTTTTCGGCGACCAGCAATTCGCCGGTGACGCGATCGAGCGTATAGCCGAGACCGTTGCGATCGAAATGCGTCAGCAGCTTGCGCGGCTGGCCGTTGACCTGTTGATCCGAGAGGATCATCTCGTTGACGCCGTCATAGTCCCACTCGTCGTGAGGCGTCATCTGGTAGACCCACTTGGCAACGCCCGTATCTGGGTTACGCGCCCAGATCGTCATCGACCATTTGTTGTCGCCGGGCCGCTGCTTCGGGTTCCAGGTCGAGGGATTGCCTGATCCGTAATAGATCAGGTTGAGTTCGGGGTCGTAGGAGATCCAGCCCCAGGTGGCGCCACCGCCGATCTTCCACTGATCGCCTTGCCAGGTCTTGAGGCTGGAGTCCTTGCCGACTGGCTTGCCCAGAGCCGTGGTCTTGTCGTCGACCAAGATCTGTTCATCCGGCCCTTCCGAATATCCGCGCCAGGCCAGCTTGCCGGTCTTGATGTCGTAGGCGGTCATATGGGCTTGAACGCCGAACTCGCCGCCGGAGATGCCGATCAGCACCTTGTCCTTGACGACCATCGGCGCCGAGGTGCCTGTCTCGCCCTTGCTGGGATCGCCATTCTTGGCGGTCCACGCGACCTGACCGGTCTTGGCATCGAGCGCGACGAGCGTGGTGTCGGCCTGATGCAGGAAGATCTTGCCGTCGCCATAGGCCAGGCCGCGGTTAACGGTGTCGCAGCACATCACCGGGATGACGTTCGGATCCTGCTTCGGCTCGTACTTCCAGATAATCTTGTTCTCGTTGGAAAGGTCAAGGGCATAGACCTTGTTCGGGAACGGCGTGTGGACGTACATCACGTTGCCGATGATGAGTGGTCCACCTTCATGGCCGCGCAGCACGCCCGTGGAGAAGGTCCACGCGACCTGCAGCTTGCCGACGTTCTGTGCATTGATCTGGTTGAGCTTGGAGTAACGGGAATTGGCGTAGTCGCCCGTGGGCATCACCCAGTCTTTCGGGTTTTGCGACATCTTGTTCAGCTCGTCATTGGCCGAAGCGCTGCCGACGGCCAGAGCCGCGGCAGAGCCAAGAAACGTCGCTAGTAGCACCTTGCGCATAGTCATTCCTCCTAGGTCTCGTTTATTGTTTCCGAAGCATTGCGTGCCGCTGGGCACTGAGGTCCAGCGTCTGCTCGTGCAGGGCGGTCACGATTGGGACCAGAAACGATGCTGTGGCTGTTTCCTCCTCCAGGTATGAGCCACGGGTCCGCTTGCAGGGTGCGGCCCGTTTCTTGTTGTTCCTGGCACAATCCGTAACCGGTTCGTAAACGGGAAACTTGCCCAAGAGAGAAGGGCATTTGCTTGACAGCGCAAAGGCGCGAACTTTTTGATTTTGCAGTAGCGAATTCAGCAGCTTCTGTGCTGCCGGGCCGCGCCGCTGGATTCAGGTTCCCCTTGACGGCGCTGCAACTAAGGCGGAGGATCGAACGCAAGGATGGCAGACGGAGCACTGGCGCTTGCTCCAAAGACCGCCCTAATTTGAGGTAAACGTCGCTTCATCGTGACAGGGGGCCTCTGGCGGCACCCATCACGATTTGAATCAAATCAGTGGCTGGGATCATGTCCGACACAATACACACACTCAGCACGACCGGCCTCACGCCGAGGAGGCAGATCCAGAGCTGGGTCGACGGGCTGACAAGCCTCTGCGGACATTTCGATGTCGATCCACTTGAAGCGACCGCGCTGGAAGGCCGCATCGACTACACCACCGTATCGCGACTGAAACTTTGCCAGATCGAGGTGAGCCAGCATCGCATCGCGCATACGCATGCGCGCGCAAAGGCCAATGAGCACCCCTACATCAAGATCCATTTCCAGACCTACGGCATCTCCTATTTCGAGCAGGAAGGCCGCCACATCGAGCTGATGCCCGGCGACATCATCGCCTATGACGTGTCCTGTCCGCACTCGATCATCAGCCCCGCCTTCACGCGGCATGACGTGGTGATCGTGCCGAAGTCTCTGCTGCGCGACCGCGGCTTCCCGTCCCAGCGGATGCCGGCCTGCAAGCTGTCGGCCCGCACCGGCACGGGACGAATCGCCCACGACTTCGTCCACGCCACTTTCGACGAGGCCGCAAAACTCTCGGCGAACAGCGCGGTCGGCGTCGCTGATTCGCTGATCGACCTCCTGCTGTTGCCGCTGCGCGAGGCCGACACGATGTTCGATCGGGTCGGGCCGGAGGCGATGTATGTGCGTGCCCAATTTTTCATCCGCGAGCATCTGCGTGATCCAGATTTGTGCATCGACCAGATTTCCGCCGAGCTCGGCTGCTCCAAGCGCTATCTGCACATGCTGTTCTCCGAGCGCGGCACGACGGTGAGCGATTACATCTGGCAGGCGCGTCTTCAGAACTGCCGCCAGGAGCTCGAGGCCCACGCCGGCAAGACCATCACCGACGTCGCCTTCTCCTGGGGCTTTTCGAGCTCGTCACATTTCAGCCGCGTGTTCCGGAAGTATTTTGGCGTCGTGCCGTCGTCGATCCACAAGGCGCAGCAGAACAACCTCGCCTCCGAAGAGCATTAGGCCGGCCTCACGAGGATGCTTGCGACGGCCCGCCGCCCTTTTGCCTGACACGTCGCCAGACGATCTCCGTCAGACCCACCGCAATGAGGCCGAACGCGCCACCCGTGATCACGTTGACCACGCGCTCCTCGGCAATTCCGCTTGCCCCTCCTGCGAACGATGCCGCAAGGGGGATGAAGAAGCAGCGCAGGCCGAAGCCCAGGACATAGCGGGAGAATGCGATCAGCGTGAGCGGTCGTCAACATCCCGGTCGGCCTGCCATCGTGCAAGCCATTTGTAGCCTGTGTC
This sequence comes from Bradyrhizobium sp. UFLA05-109, assembly GCF_054185165.1. Classification (NCBI taxonomy): domain Bacteria; kingdom Pseudomonadati; phylum Pseudomonadota; class Alphaproteobacteria; order Hyphomicrobiales; family Nitrobacteraceae; genus Bradyrhizobium; species Bradyrhizobium sp. UFLA05-109. The sequence goes on from NZ_JBBIAR010000023.1 coordinate 78,116, forward strand.
AGGATGGATATTGAAGCGCCGGCAAAGCTCCCGCCGGTTCGCTCCTTCCTGCATCGCAAGCCGAACGAACTCCCGCCGCTGATCCATCACCGACACCTCTCGCCACGGCATGGACTTGGCCTCCCACATTGCCAAATCCATGCACTATGATGTGTCGGCTATGTCCCCGAACACCCGTCGGTCATGTCCCCGGGCTGAACACTCGACCGGGCGATCCAGTATTCCAGAGGCGGTGAATGATACGGAGAAGCCGCGGCGTACTAGATGCCCCGGTCAAGCCAGGGCATGACAGCGGAGAACCGAGGAGCTGCCGTTTTCATGATGAGTCTCACCTCTGGATAATCTGCTTCCAGACGTCGCCGAGGATCGCGGGCTCGTGCGGTGGCAGGTAGGTGAGCCCGGCCTGCTTGCCGAACTCGGCGATCCAGTTACCCCTGGTAAACCGCTTGCCATTCCGCACTGCATACAGGGAGGCTAGCGAGAAATTCCGCGGCGCGAAGATTGCCCGCTATGTCGTTGCCAGCTTTGCGTGTGCACCACGAGCCGCGTAGACTTCGAACCATGGCCCCGGCTGGAGGCTTATTCGATTCCATTGACGAGCCGGGACGCTCGAGTCGGGAGGTTTTCAATGATATCGCGAAGATCCATTGCATTCGTAGTTGCTGCCACAGTGCTCGGTGGTCCGGCCTGGTCGGCATCCCCAAACGCGGTCAAGATGTTCGACACGGACAATGACGGCACTCTCGATCTCGCCGAGGTGAAGAAGGCCGCGACTGCGGTGTTCGCCAGGCTCGATCCTGATCATGACGGCACGCTCGACGCGCGCGAGCTGCGCGGACGGTTGACCGCCAAGGAGCTCGCAGCGGCCGATCCGGACCACGACGGAACGCTGACGCTTGACGAATATCTCGCCGTCGTGGAGCAGCGCTTCAACGCCGCCAATCCCGACAAGGATGGCACGCTCGACGCCAAGGAGCTGAGGTCGCCCGCGGGACGTGCTCTGCTGCGGCTGCTCAAATGAGCGCCTGACCGCGCCTTCAGGCTGCGTCTAGTTGGTCAGCGCGTTGGCGCAGGTGATCGGACGCAGCCTTGCGCCGCGCTTGTCCGGCGGCACGTTGCAATTATCGATCCGCTGTTCATCCGTCCATTTCGGGCCGAGCCGTTCCTTGCCAGTGAGAGTTGCCTTGCCGGCCAGCGCTGCTGTCGCGCTCGATGGCGGCGCGGCCCGCTCATCGCGGCGCTCGCCGGCGATTGCCGGATATGCAAGACCTGCAACGAGCAGTGAAATCAGGAATCGTCCGCCAAACGTGGTCATGAATCTCTCCAAGATTCCGTGAATTGGTACGACTACATCGCAATCAATTCCGTCCCGCCACCCGGAACCTGGGACGCGCCGATTGTTAAGGAAGTGCTGACGTCAGTCGACATCGCTGTCGGGAAAACCTCCCGGTACATCGTATTCGGGAAAGCCTCCCGATGCATCGCACAAGGCTACGCGCGCGTTTGCCCAAAAGTGAAGATGCTTTGCCCGAGAGAGAACTAGGTTTGCAAAGAATCGAACAAGAAACGTTCGACACGTGATTACAGGCTTGCGTGATGGGCGGTGCAGCCCTAGGTTTTGGCTCGCGCGATGTCGCGCTCAATACCTTGGGAGACCCCGATGGCCTGGAAAGCTCCGAAGATCGTCGAAGTGTCGGTTGGCATGGAAATCAACATGTACGCCTGCGCTTCGCGCAAGTAAGACGATCAAGACGACCTGCCGCGGCTTCAACGGTGAGACCGTTGGAGCCGCGGTGGTGTTTGTGGCGTGGGCTACGCCGGGCCGCGCCGATGCGTCCAATCCCGGATATCACTTCGTGCGGTCGCCACGCCAGCCATCCACTAGATCGCGGCGCTTCCAGTTTTCAGCTCAGGCCTCACCTTGAAACGCGCGTAACGAAGCGCAAGCGTCGGCAGCAGCAGCAGATTGAGTGCCATCGACGTCACGAGGCCTCCAACAATGACGATCGCCATCGGACCCTCGATCTCTCGTCCTGGTTCACCCGCGCCGAGTGCCAGCGGCAGCAGGCCGAGACCCGTCACCAGCGACGTCATCAGGATCGGAACAAGACGGTCGGCCGCACCCTCGATTGCGGTGTCGGGTCCCCACACTCGGCCATCGATCAGAACGAGGTGCTCATAGTGGGAGATCATCAGGATGGAGTTGCGTAGCGTGATCCCGAACAGGGTCACGAAGCCGACCATCGAACCGAGCGAGAGCAGGCCGCCGGTAAGGGCCAGTGCAAATACGCCTCCGACGAACGCGAAGGGCAAGTTGATCAGCACCAGCAGCAGGTTTCGCCAATGGCCGGTGACCATCGCAAGCAGAAGGATAATACCGGTCCCGGCGAGGAGCGAGTTGACGATGAGATCGCGCCGCGAGCGCGCCTGCGCCTCGGCCGCTCCCGCAAATTCGATATGTGCACCGGGTGGCAGAGTGACCTCGCGCGCCATCTTGCGCTTGACTGCGACGACGAAGGATTCGAGATCGCGTCCGCTGACATTTGCCGTGACGGTCTGAACGCGCTGGGCGTTCTGATGCAGGATCTGATAGCGGCCGGAGGTTTCGTAGACGTCGGCGATTTGCTTCAGCAGAATGTAGGCTCCGCTCGGCGTGCGCAGCGGCATGTCCCCGAGCTGGGTGATTCGTGCACGGGCGGGCGTGTCGAGGACCACGATGACATTGAACACCGCGTTGCCTTCATAGCCCTGTCCGACGACGTCGCCCTGATAGGCGGTGCGGATCAGTTCAAGCACATCGACCGCATCGAGCCCCCAGCGCTGCAGATCGGCCGGACGCAGCGTCACATTGACCTGCGGCATCCCCGGCGGGGATCGTTGCTGCACGTCGATCGCGCCCCGGACTTCGTCGAGCTCCCGCGCGACGTCGCGCGCGGCGATCTCGAGTGAGTCGAGGTCGGGTCCGTAGATGTTGATGGCGAGTGCCGCGCTGAATCCGGAAACGGTTTCCTCGACCCGCTCCGTCAGGTAGGTCTTGCTCGAGAAAGAGATGCCGGGGAAGTCGGCCAAAGCGGCTCTGATGCGCGTCTCTGCCGCCGATTGCTCCTGGCCGGACAGTCCCGCCTGCAAGTCGACCTCAAATTCGCTGGAATGCGTCCCTACCGTATCGATGCCGGCTTCGGCACGGCCCGTGTGCTGCGCCACGCTGCGTATGCCGGGAATCTGCTTGAGCGTATCCGTGATCAGCTTGCCGATACGCAGCGATTCATCGAGCGAGGTGCCGGGAAGCGCGGAGACGTGCAGGATGAGATGGCCCTCGCGTAAGTCCGGCAGGAACGTCCCGCCGAAGAACGGCAGCATGGCCGCAGCGGCGATTGTCAGAACCACGGCCGCCGTCATCACGAGCTTCGGGAAACGGCCGATGCGACGCAGCAATGCCTGGTAATAGCGGCGGGACCATCGCACGGTGGGCGATTCATGCAGGCGCTGGCCGTCGACCCTCCCGGTGAGCAACAGCATCGAGAGCGCCGGCGTCACCGTAAGGGCGACCGCGAGCGAGGCCAGCACCGCAAAGATGTAGGCAATGCCGAGGGGGGCGAAGAGGCGGCCGGCGATACCCGACAGGGCGAGGATCGGAAAGAACACCAGCAGCACCGCAAACGTTGCGTAGGCAACTGCGGTGCGCACTTCGAGGAAGGCGTCAAGCACCACGCGGGCTTCGGCTCGAGGTTCCCTTGCCCTGCGATTTTCGCGCAATCGGCGAACCACATTCTCGACGCCGATCACGGCATCATCGACGACTTCGCCGATGGCGATCGCAAGGCCGCCCAATGTCATTGTGTTGAGGGTTTCGCCCATCCATTGCAGGGCGAGCACTGCCACGATCAATGACAGGGGAATAGCCGTGCAACTGATGACCGACGTGCGCCAATCGAACAGAAACAGGAACAGCACGATGATCACGAGCGCCCCGCCGATCAGCAAGGCGTAGAGCACGTTCTCTGTCGCCGTGTCGATGAAGTTGGCGGGACGAAACAGATCGGCGTGGAGCTGAATCCCATCAGCTTCAAGCGCCGGGCGAAGCTCCTGCAGCGCGGCTTCCGCCCGCGTGGTGACTTCCCTTGTATTTGCGCCGTATTGCTGATTCACCATCAGCATGATGCCGGGCGCACCGTTGATCAGGGCGGCCCCGATCGGTGGTTCGGGGGCGATCACGACGGTGGCGACGTCACCAAGCACCACGCTGGCACCGCCCTCGTGCAGAAGCACCGTGCGGGCAAGCTGGTCGGGCGTCAATGACTGCCCCTGGGTTTGCAGCGTAATGCGCTGATTGGCCGTATCGACGAAGCCGGCGCCACGTACTCCGGTGGCCTTGCGCGCGGCAGCGAGGACGTCATTCATGCCTATCCGGAAGCGGATCAGATCGTCCGGTCGAACCTGCACCTGCAACGACCTGACATCTTTGCCATATGTGGACACTTGTGCCACGCCCGGGACGGCCAAAAGGCGCTTGGCCACGGTCCAGTCTGCAACCGTGCGCAAGTCCATCAGAGAGCGCTGGTCGGAGGTCAGGCCGATGACCAGAACCGTACCGGCCAGCGGAGTCAAAGGCGTCATCGATGGTGACTGCACCCCTTGTGGCAGCCGCGAGGCCACGACTGCGAGGCGCTCGGTCACCAACTGGCGCCCGCGGTAGATGTCTCTACCCGCCTGGAAGATGACGGTGACCACGGAGAGGCCCTGGATCGATGACGAGCGCAGGCTCTCGACGCCGGCGAGTCCGTTGATCGAGGTCTCGATCGGCTGCGTCACGAGAATCTCGACCTGCTCCGGGCTGAGGCCAGGCGCTTCGGTCTGGATCGTCACCTGTGGCGGCGCGAATTCGGGAAAAACCCCGTACTTGGCTTCACCAAGCGCGAACAGTCCGTAGCCGAGCAGCGCACATGAAAGCGCCAGTACGACGCCCCGGAAGCGAATGGCGAAAGATACGAGAGCGACTTGTGGCCCTGACCTGCCTGAGCCAATGCCGTCAGTCATTGTCGCTGTCGCCCCGAAGCTCGCTCTTTGCCTCCTCGGACAACAAGACCTGCGCTCCTCGCATCACGATCTCTGAGCCCGACGGAATGTCCCGGACGACGTAGTCATCATCCGAGACGGGTTGATCCGTGTTGATCGGATGACGTCTGAAGCCATCGGCGTTCACGCGCAGGTAAACCCACGATCGACCCTGCCATCGCACGATTGCGGTATCCTCAACGAACACGCCCTCGTATGTGTTGCCTGACGGCACGTAAACCGTAGTGTTCATGCCGGGCAGCAGTCCGCTGTCGCCTGGTGCCGAGAAGAAATAGCTCAATCCCTGAATACGCGGGTCAGTACGCGTCGCCGGGGAGACATACTGCAGATCGATATTCGCGTTCCGCGTCGGTGCCTGTGCGAGAGCCGTCCCAGGGGTCCCGACGACAGTTACGCCGGGCGGCAGCGTCACCTGGACGAGAAATTGATCGCGTTCGATCAGCCGGACCACCGCGGGTGACCTCTCGACGATTCCCCGGCCGATCACCGATCCCCATTCCTGCTGCGCCGTTGCGGCGAGAGTCCTGAGCTGCGACTCCGCAGCCGCGAGCGCGGCCTTGTCCGTCCGGAATGTCCCCTCTGCTGTCTCGGCTTCCTTTTTGGGGAGCGCCGCGGACTCGACGAGATTTTTGGTCCGGTCGAATGCGCTCTTTGCGACCTCGAGTCGGGCCTGGGCCGTCTGGAGCTGAGCCTGCGCATTGGCGTAACTGTTGGTCAGCTCGGTGATGCGGGAGATGTCCAGCACTGCGCCGTATGCCCGAAATTGCTCGGGGTGCGGAGCTGCTTCCACGACCGCCGTTTCAAGTCCAATCTGCTTCTGCTGGCTGGGCGTGAGTTTGACGACGGCCTGCTCGGTGTTTGCAGTGCGGGAGGGCTCGTCGCGGCTCGCATTCGGGCTGTCCGATTGCGACGGCTGCGAAACAGCTTGAGGGGTTTGACCGGCGAAGGTCGAGATGCCGGCGACCAGCGCCAGCAAACGCACAGCGACTGCAACGCCGCGCCATCGGGTTTCTGCGAGAGCCATTAGCCTGTTAGCAGTTGTTGGGAACCAGCTTATTGGCGAAATCAACTGGCGGCAAGGCGCGGGTTTCGTCTCACGACCCCTTTGGAGGGTCTGGTGGCTATCAACGCGAGGGCCTGGGCCCGCCGGTTCCTGCGCCGTTTTCACGCCGGTTTGAAACTTCCCGCCGAGTGCAGCGTAGCCCCTTATGCTATCTCTTGGTCACTATAAGGGATTTCAGCATGAATCCGATTGATCTGATTGTGACTGTCTGCGCAGTGCTTTCGCCGACCACCTGCGAGGAGCAGCATCTGGTGTTCGCCTACGGTGGCTCGCCGGCGCAATGTGCCATGGCGGCGCCGCCCTATATCGCGCAATGGGTCGGCGAGCATCCGAAGTGGCAGGCCGTGCGATGGCGCTGCGAATATCCGCATAGCAACGACAAGGCGGATGGGGGCGGAGCAAAGCCCGCCGCCTGAGCCACCACGCTATTTGGTGCAGTCCTTCAGGTCCTTGTCTGCGATCGAGAATACTGCGTCCGCCCTTATCTCGATATCGCGCACGACACACTGCCGTGAGTTGGGATAGCTGACCTTGGCATCGTAGCGACCCGGCTCGACGCCGGTGATGCGCAGGCGCTCGTCATGGTCGACCTCCTTGTCCTTGTCGTTCAAGGTCTGGTTCGGCCCCCATTCGGTCTTGCCGACGGGTGAGAGCTGGAAGCCGGAGATGGTCTCCGACGTCAGATTCCAGAGCCGGATGCCTTTGCTCTTGCCTTGCGCGGCGGCTTCGCCCGCACATGTCACCACCACGATCAAAACCAGACACCAACGCGTCATCAGCCGCTCCTCCTCATGCCGTCATTCTCTGATGACGCGCTCGACGTTCCTTGCCTTGTCGAAATTTTTCGCGCGGTCAAGTCCGATCGGTGCGATCAGCCTGGTCGAGACGAGATCGGCGCCCTCGAAATCGGTACCGATGACGGTCGCGCCGCTGAGATCCGCGCCGCCGAGCTGGGCGCCTTTGAGCGAAGCGCCGGTGAGGTCGGCGCCCTTGAGTACGGCGAATTCGAGATCGGCGCGCGAGAGGTCGGCGCCGCGTGCGTTCAGCCCCGAAAGCTTCGCCGAGCGCAGCACCGTCCGCATCAGTCCCATCGATTGGTTGCGCATATCGGCGCCGAGCTGCGCGTCCGCGATGGTCGCGCCAATCAGGCTTGCACCGGACAGGTCGGCGGCGATGCGCGCCCCGGTCAGATCAGCACCATCGACACGGGCGCGTGCCATCTGCGAGGCGAACAGGTTGGCGCCCTTCAGGCTTGCGCCGGTGAGGTCGGCCTCCAGCAGCCAGGCCTGATCGAGAATGGCGCGATCGAGCCGCGTGCCGGCGAGTTTTGTCTTGTTGAGCCGTGCCGCGCGGAAGATGGCGCCGGAGAGGTCCAGCCCGGAGAGGTCGAGGCCCGACAGCCGCTTGCCGGAGAAATCGGCCGGCGCGGCCGCGCTCGCCTTGGCCAGCACTGCTTCGACCTCCGGCCTCGTCATTTCGGCCGAGACCATCGCGGGCGAGGTGAGGTCGACGTCGCGCATCATGTCCTGCGCGCTTGCCGCAGACGCGACGAGTGCGAAGCCGAGCATCGCGAGGGCGACCGTTCGCTTCATGATCAAACTCCGCCACTGGCGTATTTTACCACGCTCTTGCTGCGTCCGCCTATGAGACATCGCGCCCGGCGCGCTCGCCTTGCGTTCGCCGCACGAGGCCGGCCTTGATCGCGGCGATCTCGGCTTCGCCCCGCGCGCCGCGGGGGATGCCGATGGGCACCTCGGCCAGCATCCGCGCAGGCCGCGGCGACAGAAAGAACAGGCGGTCGCCGAGGCGCACCGCATCGTCCAGGCTGTGCGTCACCAGGAGCGTCATCACCGGCCGGCTCGCGACCAGTGTTGCGATCTCCTCGCGCAAGCGGCCGGCCAGCGCGTCGTCGAGCGAGGCAAGGGGTTCGTCGAGCACCAGCAGGTCGGGCTCGACGGCGAAAGCGCGGGCGAGCGCGACGCGGCGGGCAAGCCCGAGCGACAATTCGCCGGGATAGTGGCTGCGATGGGCTTCCAGCTCGAGAATCTTGAACAGCTCGGAAAGCTTGACGTCGTCGACCTCGGGCGCCGCCAGCCGAACGTTCTGCTCGACCGAGCGCCACGGCAACAGCCGCGGCTCCTGGAACACCATGCCGATGCGCGCGTTCGGCGGGCGCCTGATCTCGCCCCGGAAATCGCGGTCGAGACCCAGGATGATGCGCAGCATCGTGCTCTTGCCGCAGCCGGACGGACCGATGAGGACGCCGATCTCACCGGCGCCGAGCGAGAACTTGACCGGCGCGAGGACCTCGTGCGTGCCGCCCGCCGCGCTCGTGAAGGTCTTGCCCAAAATGTCGACTTCAAGCCGCACGGGGCCGCCATCGGGTTGAGCGGGTTTCAAACGGCTGCACCAGCAGGGTTTCGATGACGAGCACGACGGCCGCAAAGGTCAGCGAATAGGCGAGCAGGCGCGGGGTGTCGAAAAGCTGGAACGCGACGCCGATCTCGAAGCCGACGCCGTTCGGCCGTCCCAGGAGTTCGGCGACCAGCACGATCTTCCAGACCAGCGACAGGCCGGAGCGCGCGGCTGCGGCGACATAGGGCGCAAGCTGCGGCAGCACGACGTGGCGGAAGGTTCGCCAGCGCGACATCGCAAACACCTTCGCCATCTCGTCCAACGAGCGGTCGAGCGCGCGGGTGCCCTCGCGCAAGGTGACGACCGCGGTCGGCAGCTTGTTGATGGCGATCGCCCCGATGGCCGCGGCTTCGGTGAGGCCAGCCCAGATATAGGCGAGCACGATCACGACCAGCGCCGGCAGGTTGAGCAGCAGGATCAGCCAGGGATCGCCGAGCCGGTCAGCGAGCCTGTTGCGGCCCATGAGATAACCGATCGCGCTGCCGAGCGACATCGCCAGCACGAAGGACAGCGTAACGCGCACCAGTGTTGCGCCGAGATGCAGGAACAGCGCGCCGGAGGCTGCGTCCGCGATCATCACGTTGAGCACGGCAGGCGGCGAGGGCAGCTTTGCGCCGCCAACGAACAGCGCGGCGATCCACCAGATCGCGAGAAACAGGGCAAACGAGACGAGACGCAGCAACCTCAGTCTCCGACGGGTGCGTGATAGAAGGTGCCGGGATCGAGCTCCGGCGCCGGGCCGACCAGCCCACGGCCGCCGACCTCGGCCAGCACGCGGTAGAGCACGCGCGCATCGGCCTCTTCGTCGTCGATGCTCCGTTGCGGAATGCCCTCGCGATAACGGTTGCGATAGGCCTGGAGCAGGGCGGGATCGCTGGTGCCGGTCAGCGGCGCGACCTTCTCCCATGCCGCATCCGAGGTCGTCAGCAGCTCCTTGGCCTTGCGCGTCATCGCGATGAAGCGCGCCACGACGTCGCGGTGGCTCGCCGCCCAGTCTTCATCGAAGACGTAGCCGACTGCGGCGACTGGTCCCTTGGCGCCGAGCTTCGGCAAGATCTCCTCGATGCCGGCGAGGCGGCGAAAGCCCTTGGCCTCGAGCTGGGCGCAGAAATTCCAGAAATTCAGGCTCGCATCCATCTCGCCGTCGAGCGCCTTGGCGGCGAGCAGCGGCGGGGCGCCATAGACGATGCTCGCGTCGGACTTGAGGTCGATGCCGTCCTGCTTCATCCGCGCCTGTAGCAGCAGCCAGCTCTTGTCGATGGCACCGCCGGCGACGCCGAGCTTGCGGCCCTTTAGGTCCGCGAGCGTCTTGATCGGCGAAGAGGCAGGCACCATCACCGCGCCGAGCGCGCTGGAATAGGGATAGAAGGTCAGCTTGGCGCCAAGCGCGCGCTCGCGCGACACCCACAGCCAGTCCGACAGCATGACGTCGGCATTGCCGGCACGCATCGCGATCTTGCCGGCCTCGGTGCTCGCGAGTTCGGTGACCTCGAGCGAGAGATTGGCGGCCTTGTCGAGGCCCTGGTCGCGGATCGCCGCCAGTTCCCAAGAGAATGTCCCGGTTTTCTGCACCGCGAGGCGGATTGTGTCCGCAGCGCGGCTCGTCCCGCCTTGCGTCAGCGCGAGAGCAATCGATACGGCCAATGTTCGAACCAGGCGTCCCATCACTTCCAGGCCATTTCCTTAAGACGTGTGCTTTTCAGAACATTAGGCATAGCATAGTTTCCATCGCAACCAGCGGGAGGACGGCCATGATCTCAGTACGACAGCTACGACCGATTGTCGCCGCGTTGGCCGTGCTCGCCGGCACCGCGATGGCAGCGCGGGCCGAGGAGGCCAATGATTATCCGACCGCGGCGCGTGCCGAATACGTTTATGGTTGTATGAAGGCCAATGGCGAGACCCGGCAGGCAATCGAGCAATGCTCCTGCTCGATCGACGTCGTCGCCTCGATCGTGCCCTATGAACGATATGTCACTGCAGAAACCGCGCTTAGTATGTCGCAGGTACGTGGAAACCTCGGCACCCAGTTTCGCACTTCCGAGCAGGCGACCTCAGCCGTCAACGATCTCCGGCGCGCACAGGCCGAGGCTGAGGTGAGGTGTTTTTAGTTCCGGAGCGGATGTATGCCGTAGTCGTCATGCCCGGGCTTGTCCCGGGCATCTACGTTCTCTGTGCCGTGAGATAAGGCGTGGATGGCCGGGACAAGCCCGGCCCTGACGAGAGGCGGGTTCGACGTCCGGTAATGCGCCGCGTCACATCCCCGGCTTCTCGACATCCCACTCGTTCCGGAATACGTGTCCCTCCGTATCCGTCGCCTCCGCGCGAAAATGCTTTGCGCCGTTGGAGACGTAGGTGAAGCGGATGTTGGGATCTTCCGAGATCGAGATGCCGCCTTCCACCGCCAGCACGAGGCTGTCGTCCTGCCAGAGCTTGAGCTGGTTGACGAAGAAGGCGGGAATATAGAGCTGCGTGACCTGATCCATCTGCAAGCCGGAATTGTTGGGATGGCCAATCATGATCTGTGCCTCGCGGATCCGGCTGGCGGGCGCTTCGTCCACGCGAGCGAATTGGCGGTAGCGCATCTGGCCGAGCCGATTTTTGGCTTCCTCGGCGTTCTTCACCGCCGGTGCGGAGCAGCCGCCGGCCGCTTTCACATAGGTCTTGCTCACATAGAGCTGCCCGTCGCTGAGCTCGGCGACGGCGTGGACGTCGGTATAGTTGTTGACCCGCACGCGCGTTGAGATCTCCGACACGTTGGCATCGAGCCCGAGCTCGAACCTCGCTGCCATCGGCGCGGGGTTGCGGTCGATCACCAGCGTGATCGCGCGGATGCGCCTGTTGTCGCCGGGCGAAAGCTTTGCGCGCAGCGTGACCGGCACGATGGCCGCATCTTCCGCGCGATAAGGCATCTCGATGCCGATCACGTCATTGCCGTCGTTCATCGGGCGGCTGTTGAAGATGTCCTGCACGAGGCCCGGCCAGGGATCATAGGCCTCCTCCGTGCGCGCAGGCGGTGCCGCGAGCGCCACGGCGAGCAGCGCGGCCGCAAAGGTCAGGCGAAGCGAATGTTTGATCATGCGCGCTGTTCTCGCGGTGACGAAGCAGGGCAGCAGCGTAGCGCTCCTGCTACTCCCATTCAATTTCTGAAAATGCTGCGGTTGCGTTGCGGGCATTGTAGTCGTCGAACAATTGCCAGCGCCCGCGCTCGCTCGCGCCCGCCTTGTCCGCGGCCGCCCTGATCGGCTCGCCCTTCTGATTGAGCGCGCGGACGTCAGCGAGCAGGGTTTCGAGATAACGACGCTCATCAGTGAGCGCTGCGGGCCAATCGCTCACGGGACCGTGACCGGGAACGACGCGCTGCGCCGGCAAGCCTTCGATCTGCCCAAGCACCGCGAGCCAACCGCGGATGCTGCCGTCCACTACGGGAACATGGCGGAGGAAGACGAGATCGCCGGCAAACAGCGTTTTGCTCGCCTCGTCCAACACCGTCAGGTCGCTATCGCTGTGCGCGGCCGGCCACGCCTTGAGGACGAGACTGCGCGATCCCAGATCGAGCCTTAACGTGTCGGTCACGAGCAGCGTCGGCGACACGATTCTGACGGGATCGACCAGCTCCGCGCCCATGGTCCGGCGGAAATTGTCCAGGTAAAACGGCCCGCGTGTCGCAAGCGCCAGCGGGAGCTTCGCATGACCGACGAAGCTCGTGCCCTCGCGCGCGAAGGCTATATTGCCAAAGATGTGGTCGGGATGGCCGTGGGTGTTGATGACGTAGCGGATCGGCTTATCGGTCCTCGTCCGCACGGCGGCGAGGAGTGCTTTGCCCTCGCGGACGCTGCCGCCGGTGTCGATCACCGCGACCGCATCCTTTCCGACGATGAAGCCGACATTGGCGATCGCCCCCTCGTTCTCGGAATTCATCAGGGCAATTGACCCCGCGTGCACGAAAATTCCGGGGGCGACTTCGCTCACAGGCAATTCAGGCGGGGTTGCGCGTGCTAGCGTCTGCAGCCCCAGCAGGGCAAGCACCGCGATCATGCGAGCGACATGCGCCATCTTTACGCCTCAGTTCCGATCGTCGCGCGGCATTGCACTGCAGCAAGACGAGTCATCAAGCGAAGTCATCCAGAAACTTCGCAGACCATGGTGCGTAAAGTGATCCATGGATAGCATTCAATCAAGAAACAGGAGGAAGCGCGATGACGGAGGCCGGACGACATCGTCGCTGGTTGTTCTCGGTGTTGGCGATTGCTGCACTATCTGTCGTTGATGGCGCTGCGCGCGCGCAGACCAATGACACCGGCGATCTCTCGTTCGAATTGGTCGATCCCAAAGTGCTGCGCGTCTGCGCCGACCCGCGCAACCTGCCTTTTTCGAATGAGAAGGGCGAAGGTTTCGAGAACAAGCTTGCGGAGTTCTTCGCCGAAAAACTCCAGAAGAAGCTCGACTACGTCTTCTTCCCGCAGGCGACAGGTTTCGTGCGCATGACGCTGGGCGCGCATCGCTGTGACGTCATCATGGGCTTTCCGCAAGGTGACGATCTCGTCCAGGGCACCAATCCCTATTATCGCACGTCCTATGCGCTGATCGCCAAGCCCGGCAGTGGGCTCGAGGACGTCGATACACTCGAGGACGAGCGGTTGAAGGGCAAGCATATCGGCATTATCGCGGGCACTCCGCCGGCGACCAACATGGCGATCGCGGGCCTGATGGCGAACGCAAAGCCATATCCGTTGATGATCGACACCCGCTTCGACAATTCGGCGCAGGCGATGGTTGACGATCTTGCTGCCGGCACGATCGATGCCGGCGTGCTGTGGGGCCCGATGGCCGGCTTCTACGCCAAGAAGGCTGCGCAGCCGCTCCATGTCACTCCGCTGGTGAAGGAAACCACTGGGCCGAAGCTCGTCTATCGCATCGGAATGGGCGTTCGCCCCGCCGACCAGAACTGGAAGCGGCAGCTTAACCGGCTGGTCCAGGAGAACCAGGCCGAGATCAACAAGATCCTGGTCGATTTCGGCGTGCCGCTGCTGGATGAGAGCGATCGCCCGCTCGGTGCGGAGACTGCCAAGAAATCGCCATGACGAAATCGCTGTGACGAGATCGCCGTGACGAGATCGACATGAGCACTGCGCCATGAGGCGGCATCTTGCCGCTGCGCTCGTTGCCGCAGCGCTTCTGGTGGCTGCGCGCGCGCAGCAGCAGGAGCCGTTCGAGCCGGAGGGCTATCGCTCCGATAATTACCGCGCGCCAGTGCCGGCGACGCTCGCCGGTGCGCGCGTGTTGACGACGGCGGAGGCCGAAGCGATCTGGCACGAGAAGAGCGGCGCCTTCATCGACGTGATGCCGCGCCCTCCGAAGCCCAAGAATCTTCCCGTGGGCACAGTCTGGCGCGATGCGCCGCGCTTTGACATCCCCGGCAGCATCTGGCTGCCGGACACCGGCTATGGCGCGCTGCCGCCCGCGATGGAGGATTATTTCCGCCGCGGCCTTGAACGCGCCTCGCACGGCAGCAAGTCGGCGTTGCTGGTCATCTACTGCCTCGCCGACTGCTGGATGTCTTGGAACGCGGCCAAGCGCGCGCTCGCCTATGGCTACGCCAACATCGCCTGGTATCCCGAGGGCACCGACGGCTGGGAACGCGCCAAGCTCATGACATCAGAGGCGCAGCCGCAGCCGCGGCCGGACGAAGGCAAATAGCTGGCGCGCGAGACGCCGCTACTTCGCCTTTTGCAGCTTGGTGATGGTTTTGGAGCCGTTGGCGTCAGTGGAGAAGCTCACGCGATCGCCAGCATGGACGCTCTCGAGCATGCCTGCATCCTTGGCCTTGAACTCCTGCACCGGGCCCGTCGCCCCGCCATTGGCGCCGACCGTGCCGCCCTGCACCTCCTGGATCGAAATGGTGCTGTTGAGTCTGTCGATCTTGGTGATCATTCCGTTCATGTTGTCTTCGGCGACAGCCGCCGACGCGAACATGCCGATGGCCGCAGCGCTGGCGAGAAGGAGTTTTGCTGTTCCCATCGAGGCCTCCCGACGTCTAGGATTCACTTCGACAAGAGATCTTAAATAGATTTGGTTCCGGCCGACAGTGTGGCAAAGGTTAACGATTCCCGCCGGGGAGCGGGAACCATGTTCGCGCAGGCGTCAGGGAGGCTGACGCTATTCCATTTCCTGCTGGATCACGCGGCCGAGCGCGAACAGGCGCTGGTCGATCGCAGTCGGCACCTCGCAGACGAATCGCACCACCTTGCGGCGATCCTCGAAGATGCGGGTTTCCCAGATCAACTGGTTGGACAGGGCGTCGACCTTGGCGTCGTCGCGTGGGGTAGCACCCTGCAACCTCTGAAGCTCTATGGTGTCGTCGCGGACCTTGTCGGCGGCCTCGCGTTGCTTGCGACTGACCCGCTCGAGCCCGTTCATTACCGAGGAGCGCTGGGCATTCAGCGTGTCGAACAGGCCGGCGAACAGGAGCTTTGCATTCGTGGTCTTGTCGGAGGCGGAGCTCGCCAAAAACTCCTTCACCGATTTCTCGGCGTCATCCAGCGGCGTCTTCCGCGCAGCCAGCCTCGACACCAGTGCGCCGATCTTGGCATTGTCCTTCCACTTGTCCTGGACGTCGTCGAGCGGCGGGCCGGCCCAGACCGCGGCGAGCGAGATTTCCGGGACTTTTGCCTGCGTGCAGGGCCAGTCGGGATAGCGCGGATCGGCCGCCCGCGAGGCCGCGGTCGATGCCGCGAGCGCCAAAGCGGCCATGGCCACGATCCGGAATCTCATCCTTCGCCTCCCGCGGGCCCACGTCGCGCCAGCCCTCGCGACGGATCATAGGCATAGATCGCGCCGATCATGAAGACGATTGTGCAGGTTGCGACCACCGCCAGCGAGATCCAGTTGATCTGCCCATAAAGTGCAAAGCGGATCAGCTCGACCGCATGGGTGAACGGGTTGGCCTGGCAGACATAGTAGAGATACGGGCTGCCTTCCTGCACCCGCCACAGCGGATAGAGGGCCGATGAGGCAAAGAACATCGGGAAGATCACGAAGTTCATCACACCGGCGAAATTTTCGAGCTGCTTGATGCCGGAGGAGATCAACATCCCCAGCGATCCCAGCATCAGGCCCGAGAGCACCAGCGCCGGCAGTACCGTGAGGTACCCGAGCGGCGGCGGCGTGATGTCCCAGGCCCAGGCGATGATCAGGAACGCGTAGACCTGCAAGAGCGACACGGCGGTGCCGGCGAGCAGCTTGCAGAACAGCAGGAACCAGCGCGGCAGTGGGCTCACCAGGAGCGTGCGCATATTCCCCATCTCGCGATCATAGACCATCGAGAGCGAGGACTGCATGCCATTGAAGAGCTGAATCATCGCCATCAGCCCGGGTGCGATATAGACCTCGTAGAGGATATAGGTCTCGTAGGGCGGGATGATCGAGATGCCGAGCACCTGGCGAAAGCCGGCGGCGAAGATGAACAGCCAGACCAGGGGCCGCACCAGCGCCGAGACGAAACGCTCGCGCTGATGCAGGAAGCGCAGGCCTTCGCGCCAGACGATGCCGCCAAGGCAAGTCATGTAGGCCGAGAGCGGGAAGCCGCGCGGGGTGGCGTCGCGTGCGGTGATGCTGCTCATGCACCGCCTCCGGGCATTGTCTGCGCGCCGGTGAGGCGCATGAAGGCGGAATTGACGTCCTGCGCGCCGGCCTCGGCGATCACGCGGCCGACCGGCCCCTTCGCCAGCACCTTGCCCTGGTGCAGCACGACGAGGTCGTCGCTGGCCGTGATCTCGTCGAACAGGTGCGTGGCCCAGAGCACGCCGATGCCTTGTTCGGTCACGAGCTGGCGGACATGACTGATGATGTCGGCGCGGGCCTTGACGTCGAGCCCGACGGTCGGCTCGTCCAGCAGCAGCAGGCGCGGCCGGTGCAGGAGCGCGCGCGCTATCTCGAGCCGCCGCATCTGCCCGCCCGAGAGATCGCGCACCTTGTTGCCGGCACGGTCGGCAAGCCCGATGCGGCCGAGCAGCTCTGCGCTCCGAGCACTGGCCTCGCGCCGGCTGATGCCATGGAGCGCAGCGTGGTAGAGCAGGTTCTGCGTCAGCGACAGGTCGAGATCGAGCGTACGCGGCTGGAACACGACGCCGAGCAGCCGCAGTGCCTCGCCGGGATTTCGGCTGATGTCATGGCCGAAAATGCCGACGTGTCCGGTTTGAATGCCGAACAGGCGGGTGACGAGCGAGAACAACGTGCTCTTGCCCGCGCCGTTGAGGCCGAGCAGCGCGGTGAAGCTCGCGGGCGCAACCGTGAAGGAGACGTCGATCAGCGCGCGGCGAGCCCCATAGGCGTGGCTGATGCCGTCGATCGACAGCGCCGGGACTGCGGCCGCCTCCAGCCGGGGCGCGCTTTCGGTTGAGGCGGCGATGGGGGCAGGTGTCGTCATGGCGCGATCGTAACGCCCCAGGGCAATTCGCCAACCTGAATGGTCTTGATGACCTTCTGCGCGGCGACATCGATCACGGATACGTCGTTGGAGATGCCATTGGTGACCAGCAGATATTTTTCGTCCGGCGTGAAGTCCATGTGCCAGACCCGCTGCCCGACCAGGAGATATTTCGTCACCTTGTGTGTGACGGCGTCGACGATCGCGACGCGGTTGGCGGGCCCGAGCGCGACGAAGGCCGTCTTGTCGTCCTTGGTGATGCCGATGCCGACCGGCTGGATCGCCTCGCGCCGCAACCCCGGAATCTCGAAGGTGACTTTGCCCGTCACCTCGTGCTTGACGGGATCGATGATCGACACCGTGCCGCCGATCTCGGAGGAGACCCAGAGCTCCGAGCCGTCGTGCTTGAACTGGGCAAATCGCGGCCGGGAATCGACCAGCACGTTGGCGACGATCTGGCGCTTCTCGGTGTCGATGAAGTGCGCCATGTTGGTCGTTTCCGACGTGTTGATCAGGGTCTTGCCATCGGGGCTCACGGTCATGCCCTCCGGCTCGACGCCGACCTGGATGTCTCCGATCCGTGCCCGCTTCTGGAGATCGATCACCGTGACGGTGTTGTCGTTCTCGTTCGCGACGTAGAGTATCTTGCCGGCGGCATCCTGCGTGAACAGCTCGGGGTCGGGGCCCGAGGGCAGTGTGTCGACGATCTCGTGGGTTTTTGCATCGATCATCTGGATGGTGTCGTCGTCCCCGACCGCGACCATCACGAATTTGCCGTCGCGCGTGAACTCGATGCCGCGCGGTCGCTGGCCGACCTTGATGGTCTTGGTCACCGTCCAGCTCTCGGTATCGATCACCGAGACGGTGTTGCTCTTCTCGTTCGAGACATAGGCGATGAACGCATGTGCGGGCGCTGCCGCGAACACCAGTCCGGAGAGCAGGCAGATACGCCACATGCGCATTGTCGTCGTCCTCACTTCAACTTGCATTTGCTCTCCGGGCGATCGTAGCCGAGCGTATCGAGCTCGGAGACCTGGTGCAAAAAGCCTTCCTGTGGCGACACCGAGACCACCATGCGGCCGTCGACCAGGAGGATTGGCTGGCGGAGCTGCAAATTCCAGTCGCGCAAGGTCAGCCGCGTTCCCTTGAAAGCGGCAACGGAAAAATCCGATCCCTTGATGAAATCGGTGACTTTCTTGACGTCGCCGGAATTGGTGCGCGAGGTCGCTTCGCCGATCATGCGCGCTGCGGTCCAGGCCTGCATGTCCAGCGCCGTCATGCGGCGCGAATTCAGCTTCATGAAACGATTCTGCATCTGTACCGCGCCCCACTGGTCCTGCGCGGCGTCCCAGCTTCGCGGCACGAGGCCGGCGGAGCCCGCGACAGGACGGGGGTCCCAAGTACGATAAGGCAGGTAGGCGCCGAACACCTCGCTCTCGTCGGCGGCGACCAGCACGTCATAGGCTGGTGCCTGCTGCGTGAACACGGGCATCTGGCGCTGGATCAGCGTCACGCCGCTATCGGTGCGGCGCGCCCCGCCAGTGTCCTCGAAGGTTCGCTCCTGCACGATCTTGGCGCCGAACCGCGTCGCGGCGCGTCGCAGCGCATCGGCATAGAGCTTGTCCTCGTCATGCGAGCCGACCACGAGCAGCCAGCGCGACCAGCGTTTCCATACCAGATATTGCCCGAGCGCATCCGCCAGCATCGACCGCGTCGGCGCGACATGGATGACATTGGCGCGGCAATCCGTCTCGCGCAGCCGCTCGTCGATGGCGCCGGCGTTGAACAGCAGCGTGCCGCGATCGCGCAAGCCGTCGGCGACCTTCAGCAATGCGTCAGCCGGCAGGTCGGCGATGATGAAACCGTTGTGCTCGGCGAGCGCGGTCGCTGCCTGGACCGGATCCTCGCCTTCCTTCAGGCGGTGCTCCTCGAGCTTGAAGTGCTGGTTGAGAAATTTGCCGGTGGTATTGTTGTCCTCGATCGCGAGCCGCACGCCGGCGATGCCGTCATTCTCCGCAGGCTGTTCGACCAGCGACAGGGTCGATCTGGTGCCGGCGACTCCGAGATATCCGATCCCGATCTCGATGGGCTCGGCCGCGAACGCCTGCGTTGCCGCAAGACCAACGCCAACAAGACTGACGCCGATCAGGCCGACCAACCATCGGATCATGTTTCCTCCTTGTGGTCCTCCCCGGCTTAGGTATCGGTGGAGGCATTTCCCACCTTGAAACATGACCGATTTGGCTTAGCTTGCAACCCCGCATTTCGTCGTCGCGATGAGAAGGAGCAGGTCACGATCATGCGAGCACTGTTGGTGGCTGTCTCATTTGTGTTGACGAGTACGGCCGCCTTTGCCGACCCGCCGAAGCTCGCAGTGTTCGATTTCGAATTGATCGACACCAGCCTGCCGGGCGAGTTCTACGGATCGAAGCCGGAGAACGAGCGCATGCTGCGGATCGGCGGTCAGTTGCGCAAGGAACTGGCACAGTCCGGCAAGTTCCAGGTCGTGGATATCGCGCCGGTGAGCGATGCGGCCCGGCACAGCAATCTCCAGGCCTGCGGCGGTTGCGACGTCAAGCTGGCGGGGCAGTTGGGTGCCGATCTCGAGATCACCGGCGTCGTGCAGAAGGTCTCGAACCTGATCCTCAATCTCAACATCTACCTGCGCGACGTGCACACCGGAAATCTCGTGACGGCGGCCAGCGCCGACATGCGCGGCAACACCGACGAATCCTGGTCCCGCACCATGAGCTACCTGATCCGCAACCGCCTGCTCGCGCCGAACTACGGCAAGCCGGAGTAGGTCGGTCTTCGCCTCTCCCCGCCTGCGGCAGGGGAATCGCATATGAGCATCGACGAAGTTGTCATGCCCGGGCTTGTCCTGGGCATCCACGTTCTTTGTGCTGCGGGTAAGGCGTGGATGGCCGGGACAAGCCCGGCCATGACGATGTGGAAGCTCAGCGCCTCAAACTCTCACATCAAAATGCGATAGCTCTGCCTGGAGAGGGAGAGGAGAGGGCCGCTACGCCGTCAATCGCGCCGCGTGCCAGTGCAGATGGTCGCTCATGAAGGTCGAGATGAAGTAGTAACTGTGGTCGTAGCCCGGTTGCCGGCGCAGCGTCAGCGGGATGTTCGCTTTGGTGCAGGCCGCCTGCAGCAGCTCCGGCCGAAGCTGCTCGGTCAAGAAGTTGTCGGCATCGCCGTAGTCGACCAGAAAGCCCGAATATTTCGCGCCGTCCTCGATCAGTGCCACCGTGTCATGCGCACGCCAGGTGTCCTTGTTGGGGCCGAGATAGCCGGTCAGCGCCTTGGTGCCCCAGGGCACTTGCGAGGGCGCGACGATCGGCGCGAAGGCGCTGGCGGCGCGATAGCGATGCGGATTGCGCAGCGCGACCGTCAGCGCGCCGTGGCCGCCCATGGAGTGACCCATCACCGATTGACGCTTGGCATCGACTGGAAACTTCTCCGCCACCAGCCTTGGCAACTCGTCGGTGACGTAGCTCCACATGTGATAGTTGCGGGCGAACGGTTCTTCCGTGGCATCGACATAGAAACCGGCGCCGAGGCCGAAATCGTAGGCGTTGTTGGGGTCACCAGGCACGTCAGCGCCGCGCGGGCTGGTGTCGGGCGCGATGAAGATCAATCCAAGCTCGGCGCAGGCGCGGCGGAACTCGCCTTTCTCGGTGACGTTGGCATGCGTGCAGGTAAGGCCGGAGAGATACCAGACCACCGGCAGCTTCGAGCCGTCCTGATGCGGCGGCACATAGACCGAGAAGGTCATGTCGGTCTTGGTGGCGCTGCTCGCATGGCGATACACGCCCTGCACGCCGCCATAGGATTTATTGGTCGAAACAGTCTGAATCGTCATGCCGAAAAACTCCGTGGCGTCTCGCCACATCAAGATTGCAACGCGTATGTGACCGAATTTTTGCGAAGGCGCGCTTCGTCAGGCGACGCCGCTGTCGATCGCCAGCCGCACCAGCTCGACCGAGGTTTTGACCCCGAGTTTCTGGCGCATGATCGACGACGTGTTGGCGACCGTCTTGTAAGAGGATTGCACCAGCCAGGCGATCTCCGAAAGGCTCTTTCCGGCGCTGAGCAGCCGCAGGATCTCCATCTCGCGCGCATTCAGCTTCGATAGCGGGTTTTGCGCAAGCTGAGGCCCGGCAAAGGCGATGCTGCGGGCGATCGCGCTCGGCAAATAGGTTTCGCCCTTGCCGACGGCGCGGATCGCCTCGACGAGGTCGTTGGGATCGCCGGTCTTGGAAACGTAGCCCTTCGCGCCGCACTCGATGGCGCGCGCGGCGAAGGCTGGATCGTCGTTCATGCTGAACATGATGATGCGGGCATCGGGCGCGCGATCCAGGATGCGGCGCGCGAGCTCGAAGCCGGAGACGGTCGGCAGGTTGATGTCGATCACGCAGATGTCGGGGCGCTCGACGATGAACACGCACTCGCCGCCTTCGGCGTCGGCGGCTTCCAGGATATCGATCTCGCCTTCGTCGGCCAGCACGGCGCGGCAGCCGGAGGCGACGATAGGATGATCGTCAACGATCAGAATGCGCATAGGCGTTCCCCGCGACAGCCATTCGAGCCTTTGCTTTTGCGTCGCATGAGGCCGCGAAGCCGACAACGCTCGTAACGAACGTCCGGCGTCGGACCATGCAACCCGGCCGAGATTGCTGTACGGTCTGGATTAGATATCGGGCGCTTTGGTCATGTCAACGCTTCCGATGAGCGAACCTTCGCGGGCAGCGGGCGAAAGCAATGTGGCAAAAATTATCCTTGCGCGGGCGCATCAATCTCCTGCTGGCGCTCGTGCTGGCGCTGGGGCTTGGCGTCAACATCGCGCGGCAGGTCGCGGAGGCCGGGCCGCGCGTCCAGGCGGAGGACCAGAGCGTGATCCGCCTGGCGCGGGAGTTCATCGAGATGATCGTCGCCGAGCTGAAGGAGGCACCGGATCCCGACGCCAAGCTCAACCAGATCGCACGCGACCTCAATCGGCAGCGCCACATCAGCATCGCCCTGCGCGATGCTAGCGGTAACGCGCTGACGCCGCCGCGCGCGGGCGAGGACGATGATGACGCGCGCGCGCCGCCGTCCTGGTTCGTCAGCCTCGTTCATCCCGAGCAGACTGCGGTCAGCGTTCCCGTCTCGATCCACGGCAATCCGGGCTCGCTGGTGATCACCTCGCATCCCAATGACGAGATCGCCGAGATCTGGGACGGCATCCTGACCCAGCTCGAGATCGGCTCGGCGATCGCGCTGGCGCTGTTCCTGGTGATCATGACGGTGGTCGGCCGCGCGCTAAGACCGCTCGAAGCGCTCTCGCAGGCCATGATCGCGCTCGAAGCCGGGCGCTACGATGCGCGCGTCGCGCCCGGCGGCGCGCCGGAGCTCGCCGCGATCTGCACCCGGCTCAACCACCTCGCGGCAACGCTGGGGGAAGCGGTCGAGGAGAAGCGCCGCCTTGCCGAGCGCGCGGTGTCGCTCCAGGACAGGGAACGCAAGGAGATCGCGCGCGAGTTGCACGACGAGTTCGGGCCCTATCTGTTCTCGTTGCGCGCACATGCGAGCGCGCTGGCGAAGCTCTCGGAAGCGCGCGAGCTGAGCGCCGAGGCCGTGCGCAAGCATGGCGGCGCGATCCTGGAGCAGGTCAACGCGCTCCAGCAGTTCAACCGCCGCGTCCTCGAGCGCCTGCGGCCCGTCGGCCTTGCCGAGCTCGGTCTGCGGCAGGCGCTCGAAGCGCTGTCGCGGCTGTGGCGGGAGTCGCATCCCGACGTGCGGATCGAAACCACGATCTCGCCTGCGCTGGGGGCGACCGGCGAGACCGCCGACCTCACCATCTACCGCATCGTGCAGGAGGCATTGACCAACGTGTTCCGTCACGCTCGCGCGACCGCGGTGAACGTCACGATCGAGCCGGCCGAGCAGCCGGGCGGCGCACGTGAGGGCCGCAGCTGCGCGCGTGTGCGGGTCTGCGACAACGGCCGCGGCATGGAGGAGGGTCAGAAGCTCGGCTTCGGCCTCGTCGGCATGCGCGAGCGGATTCTCGCGCTGGGCGGAACGCTCAACGTTGCATCCAGCGAGGGCGGCGTGACGGTGGAGGCATTGATTCCGACGGCGGCGAGTTGAGGATCGGGAATAATTCCCGATTCCGTCGGGAATTGTGTCTCGGGAAGAGGCCGACCTTTTACGGCTGGTGCTCTTCGGTCGTTGACCTGTATCGTTCCACGTCAAAACCGGCGGGGACAAAAGAGCCGGAGCATTGCGGGTGGAGATGTGTCGGCCATGGGCGTGCGTGGGCTGGTTATCGTTTCAATTTCTACGGGAATGGTCGTCGGAACTGATGCGGCTTTCGCGCAGGACGAGGAGACCAACGTCCAGAACCTGCCCGCTGTCGAGGTGACGGCACCGCCGCAGACCAGCGCCAGGCGCGCGCCCACTCGGGCGACACCCACGATCCGCGTGGCGACGCGTCCCCGAACCACCAGGGTTTACGTTTACCCGACATCGCCCGGCGCCTCCGGCAGCGTCGAGGTCGACAAGATTCCGGCTGCCATCAATGCGGTCGATGCAAACCAGATCAGGCGCACCCGTTCGCCGGATATCGCCGTTTCTCTGCAGCAATACGTGCCCGGTCTCAGCATCAACGAGGTGACCGGCAATCCATTCCAACCTGATGTGCAGTTTCGCGGCTTCGTTGCTTCACCTCTGGCCGGCACGCCGCAGGGCCTCGCCGTCTATCAGAACGGCGTGCGCATCAACGAGGCCTTTTCCGACATCGTCAACTGGGACCTGATCCCGACGGCTGCGATCCGATCGGCTGTGGTCGTGACCAACAATCCCGCGTTCGGCCTCAATGCGCTTGGCGGCGCCATCGATCTGCAGATGAAGGACGGTTTCAACTATCAAGGCGCCGAGATCGATATCATGGGCGGCTCGTTCGGCCGCATCCAGGGCTCCGCACAATGGGGCAAGCGGGTCGACAACAATTGGGCGGTCTATGGAGCGCTTGAAGGCGTTCACGACAATGGTTTCCGCAATTTCTCGGCATCGGACGTCCGGCGCTTCTATGGCGATGTCGGGTATCGCTTTGAAGGCAACGAGTTCCACCTCAATGGCGGCGTCGCCAACAATTTTCTCGGGGGACCCAGCACTGTTCCGGCGGAGCTGCTCCAGCAATATTGGGGGGCGACCTACACAACGCCGCAAACCATTTCCAACAAGGTCGGCTATCTCAACCTGACCGGCAAGGTGGAGGCGACGCCGACCTGGACCTTTGAGGGCACGGCGCACGTGCGGCGCTTCAGTCAGAACACCGTGGACGGAAACCCGACCGATACGGTGCCCTGCGACGCCGATGCGACGCTGCTTTGCTTTGGCGATGTCAACCCTTTGACTGGCTTTCAATCGCCGGCCAACGGCCTGAATGGCGTTCAGCTCGCCAATACCTTTGCGCCGGATGCCATTCTCAGCGAGATCGATCGCACCAGCACGAAATCGACCACGTTTGGCGTATCCGGGCAGGCGACAAACAGCGATCAGTTGTTCGGTCATGAGAACCGCCTGGTGATCGGCGCGACCTATGATGTCAGCAGCACCCGCTTCACCGGGAGCGCCGAATTGGGAACCATAGGCACGAACTATGTCGTCACGGGCAGCGGCACATTCCTGGGCCCCTCCGGCGATCCGACATCGGTCGGCCCCGTGTCGCTTCGCACCGTCAACCAATATCAGGGGCTCTATGCGCTCGACACGTTCAACGTGGACGATCGCTTTGCGGTCACGGCAGGCGGCCGGTACAATGCGGCCCACATCTCCCTGATGGACCAGCTCGGCACCGCGCTCAATGGCGATCATCAATTTGATCGATTCAATCCGATCATCGGTGGCACCTACAAGATCACGTCCGAAGTGACCGCCTATGCGGGCTATTCCGAAGCCAACCGGGTGCCGACCCCGCTCGAGCTCGGCTGCGCCGATCCGACGAGGCCGTGCGTCATCGGGCAGTTCCTGATCGCCGACCCGTCACTGCAGCAAGTCGTATCCAAAACCTTCGAAGCGGGCTTTCGCGGCACCAAGGAATTGAATATCGGTTCGCTCGGCTGGAAGATCGGCGCCTTCCGCGCCACCAACTACAACGACATTCTCGCGGTGCCGATTCCGGGTCTAACGGGATTCGGTTTCTTCCAGAATGTCGGCCGGACGCGCCGGCAGGGGATCGAAGCCGAGGTGAGTATCAAATCGAATGCGCTTCAGTTCCAGGCGAGCTATGCATTCCTGGATGCGCGTTTTCTCGACGCACTCTTGCTCGGCTCGAACAGCCCGTTCGCCGACGCCGACGGCAACATCCAGGTCCTGCCGGGCGACCACATTCCGCGCCTGCCGAGCCACCTTATCAAGGCCAGTGTCGAATATGCTGTTACCGACGCTTGGAAGGTCGGGGGCGACGCGCTCTTTGTCTCCAGCCAGTATTTCGTTGGCGACGAGTCCAACCAATTCCCGAAGCTGCCGTCCTACGCCGTGTTCAATCTCCACACCTCCTACCAGGTCACCAAGAACCTCCAGTTTTACGGTCGCGTCGACAACATCTTCGACAATCGCTACTCCACCCTCGGCACCTTCTTCGACACCACCGCCTTGCCCAATTTCGCCAATGGTGGTGCCGCCTTCACCGACCCGCGCTCGCTCAGCCCGGCAAGGCCGCGCGCGTTCTATGCGGGCGCAAGGGTAACGTTCTAGGGCTGCGGGCCCGCATCATCCCCAAATATCCTTCCGCTAGGCTCGCGAGCGCCATCGCCGCTCTGAGTTCATGCACCGTTGCCGTGTCCCGGCCGGCGGCCTGGAACGTCATAGGCGCCGGATTTTGCGGAAACCGTTCTCCGCGAAATGGATGAGTGACCTAACGCACGTTCCGCGTCGAAGCTTTGTGACAAAAGCTTATCCACGAGCTTCCCTCTGTCAGGAATGAAAACCGGCACGAAACACGATGGTGGGAGGAAGCGCAGTTAATGTTGTTCAGTATGCGTTTCGATCGTGATTCCCCGAGTGAGGGTTGTCGTCACGTCAGCCGTCGACCATAATCTCCTGGCCCCAGCAATGAACGAACGCCCGAAACATGAGTGAGCAAGATGCACAACACGAGGTCGCCGAGGGCGCGCCCAGCGGGCAAGACCGGCCTCCACGTCAGGAGCCGCCGCCTCGTGGCAAGAAGCCTGGCTCCTCTCGCGGCACGCTGATTGGAATTGCTGGCGCGCTCGTGACCGCAGGAATAGCCGCGGTCGTGGTGTTGCCTAGCCTCACTCGCGACAAACCGGCTGCCGTTGGTGAGGAATCCACTCTCGAAGTGCTCGTACCAGCCGACATCAATGCAGCCCTTCCCACCCTCGATCCGGGAACTTCGAAAGCAGCGGTGGATGATGCGAGGAACTGCAAGGTGCCGCTGGCGTGGGTGACGTTGACGCAACGGCCGAGTGGGCATGGTGGCATGGTGCGTGTCCGTTCGGGACAATATCTGTCGCCACCGATCAAGCTCACCACCACACCGCAGCGCATCGCCATTCCCTATCCCGCGCCTTATCCTGCGGGCCGTGGGGTTCTTACATTGGTCGGCGAGGGGGACCAGGTGGGGTTCTACCTGAGGCCCGGGGGTGTTCACGACGTGAACGGCACCTATTCCGTCAACGTGAGATGGCAGGTTCGCAACCCGTGCCAATGAATGCGAAAATTTGGTGAACTCGACACCGTGATCGGGAATTGCCGACAATGAAAAACTTCTTCCGCAACCATCCGATGGTCGGCATGTGCATCGCCATGATGGTGGCCGCGGTGTGCACCCAGTGGATCCTCAATCCGAGATCCGGTCCATTCAGCGCCTTGACATGGGCGAATTCACTCACGATCGGTGCCGTGCTTCTGATCATGGTAGCCGGGTTCGCGCTGACCTACGTGGCGATGCGGCTCGGCACCGACCCCACCGGATTCGGATTGGTCCCTGTCGGGGAGGGCTATACGCCCGGACGTCGGCTGAACGTGGATTCGCCGACGGCAACTGTCCGCAGCGCCGACGAGGTGCTCGACGAACTCGACCAGATGATAGGGCTCAGCTCCGTCAAGGAAGAAGTCAACAAGCTGCTGGCCGGCATCGAAGTCGAGCGCAAGCGCCGTGAACAGGGCTTACCCGTGGCAAGGGTGAGCCGGCACATGGTGTTCACCGGGCCGCCCGGCGTCGGCAAGACCGAGGTCGCACGCGCCCTGGGAGAGATTTATCGTTCGCTCAAAGTGCTGCGCAAAGGACATGTGGTGGAGGTGCAGCGCGCCGATCTGGTCGCAGGTTATATCGGACAGACGGCCATGAAGACGCTGGACAAGTGCAAGGAGGCACTCGACGGCATCCTCTTCGTCGACGAAGCCTACTCGCTCGCGGGCGAAGGCAAGGATTTCGGCCACGAGGCAATCGCAGCGTTGATCAAGTTCATGGAAGACAACCGCGATCGCATCATGGTGATCGCCGCCGGATACCCCAATGAAATGCGTCGTTTCATCGCCACCAATCCGGGCCTGGCGAGCCGCTTCAACAGGACCATCGAATTCCCGGCCTATGAGCCGAAAGAGCTGGCTGCGATCCTGCGATTGATGGCCAAGCGCCAACACGTGGAGTTGCCCGACGTCCTCGAGCAGAGCCTGGTCCCGTGGATCGAAACCCAGTGGAGAAGCGAGGGCTGGGGCAACGCGCGCGAGATGCGCAACCTTCTTGACAAGGCGTGTGAAGCCCAGTCCTTGCGCGTGGCTGCCGACCCGACCGCCGACATAAGCAAGATCGAGATGCTCGACTTCGAAAGCGTAGGCGTGCCTTTGGTTCGAATGCACGTCCCGCCGCCGGCACCTCCGCCCGTGCCGACCATACCAACTCCGGCTCCTATCGTCGTTGAACACTCGCTGGTGCCTTCTTCCTCGCCTGACCAATTGGCGCCGCGCTCCGGGCGCAGGCTGAAGGTTGCGGCCACGATCTCCCCCGAGCGGACGCTCGATCAGGCGCTGGACCGCCTCGAAGAGATGGTCGGGCTGGAGTCGGTCAAGGAGGAAGTGAACAGGCTCATGTCGGCGCTTGAAGTCGAGCGCTTGCGCCGCGAGCAGGGGCTCGTCGTCGCGCCCATCAGCCGGCACATGGTCTTTACCGGCCCGCCCGGAGTGGGGAAGACCGAGGTCGCGCGCGCGCTCGGCGAGATCTATCGCTCACTCAACGTGCTGCGAAAAGGTCATCTGGTCGAGACTGACCGTGCGGGTCTCGTCGCGGGCTATATTGGCCAAACCGCTCCCAGGACGCTCGACAAATGCAGGGAAGCGCTTGACGGCATCCTGTTCATCGATGAAGCGTATTCGCTTGCGCGACCGGGTAACGATTTCGGCCAGGAGGCAATCGATACGTTGCTCAAATTCATGGAGGACAACCGCGACCGCATCGTCGTCATCGTCGCGGGTTATCCGAATGAGATGCAGCGCTTCATCAACAGCAATCCGGGCCTCTCCAGCCGCTTTACCAAGACGATCGAGTTTCCGCCCTATGCCGCAAACGAGCTCGCCGCCATTCTAAGGGTAATGGCAAAACGACAAAACTTCGTATTGCCGGATGGTCTCGAGGCCAGCCTTGGTCCGTGGATGAAGGCGGGCATGCGCAACAAGTCCTGGGGGCATGCGCGCGAAATGCGAACGCTGCTCGAGCGCGCGCGCGAGGCCCAGGCCACGCGCATTGCGCACGCCCCCTCAGAGGACGTGCGTCAGATCGCCATGGCGGATATTGAGGCGGCCATCCAGATTTCCGGATATCGCGAGACCGTGCCGGAGAAGATCAGCGATACCCTCGTCAAGATTCCCGCGCTCTCTCGCTCGGTCACCCCACTGTCGGAGGGCACATCCGCTCTGCAGGCCGCCGTTGTCACGGTCAAGATTGAAGGTGCTCACGGTAGCGGCTTTTTCATCTCCAGGGACGGATATCTTCTGACCAACCACCATGTGGTAACGGAGAACAAGTTCGTGACGGTCAAGCTTACAACCGGCCGTCAGCTGCCCGGCGAAGTGGTGCGAACGAACAAGACGAGAGACATCGCCTTGGTCAAAGTAAATGAATCGGGAATGACGGCGCTACCACTGCAGCTTGACCTTCCGGAGGTCGCCTCCGAGGTTTATGCGGTGGGGACGCCGCGAGATGAGAAATATTCGACGACCATAACCAAAGGCATCGTCAGCGCTTATCGCACGGAAAACGATCTGACGCTCCTGCAAAGCGACACTGCCATTCATCCCGGCAACAGCGGGGGACCGATGGTGGACCGGTTCAGCAATGTCGTCGCTGTAAGCGTTTCCGGATTCGCCATCTCGGGGGTGAGCACAAGTATCAATTTCTTCATTCCCATCGCTGATGCGCTCAAGTTTCTCGCCGTCGAGCTGGTTAATCGGGACGCGGCACAGCCGTAAGCGAAGCAATGGCCCCCGGGATGGAACTAGAACGGACGAACCCGATGACTGCGATTGGCCGAGCAGCAGCCTTGCATATCGCCTTCTGGCAGTACGATCCCTGGTACCGTCGCGCGTGGTTCGTCTGGCCGCAAGTGACGGCAATGCTTCTCGCGAGCTGGCTTCTCGTGGGTCTGGTGGGGCCTGAAGCAGCAGTTCCGCTGGGCAACTGGGCCAAGCCTGCCGATTGCACCAACGCGTCGACCCCGGGCTGCGCAGCAACACGGCGCGCCGCGTTTGTCTGGGACGATGAGGTCGCCAGACCCAGTGTCGCCAATCAGATCACGGTCAACGTCGACCGGTCGACCTTTCGAAACTCTGCCGCAGAGGACCAGCCGAAACTCACGGCAGCGCTCGGCGCCTATTATCGCTATGATTGGGCGAAGGCGATCGACATCCTGAGATCGGCGACCGCAAGCGACCCGAACGTTCAGTTCGTCACGGCACTCGCTCTGCTGGTACCAAATTCGACCGACCAAACGCGCGACGCGGAAGCGTTGCTGCGCGAGGCGGCTGCCGGGGGACATCGTCAGGCTGGCAGCGTGCTCGGGCGCATCCTTTTCTCGGGCGTCGGCGGCTTGCCGAAGGATGAGACGGCGGGACGGAAGTTGATCGATGACGCGGTGGCGGCTGGCGAGCCCTACGCGATGCGGCTTGCTGCTGCCGGATACGTCAGCGGCGAATTTGGCGGCACGTACGATACCGTCAAGGCGGTCGATCTCTTGGGCAGAGCGGCGGATAGTGGGGAGCTCATCGCCATGGCGCAATTTGCATTCTGCATCAACACCGGGCGGGGCGGGCTTACCCGCGACGCCGCGAAGACGATCGACTATTTGCGACGTGCGGCGGATGCGGGGTTCGAAGGTGCACAGCTCACGCTCGCGCGGTGGTTCAGAGACCGATATGGCTATCGAGAAAGCGAGGATTTGCCGGAATCGATCAAGTGGTTCGAGCGGTCCTATAAGCAAGGGCACTCGGTCTACGCTCTCGGGGAGCTCGCTTACGTCCACAGATACGCGCGGGAGGCGCCGTGGTTCGACACCAAGCTCTCGTTTGAACTGCTCCAGCTTTGCGCGCCTTACAGAAATGCCTATTGCCATTATTGGCTTGCCCGGGCCTACCACGAGGGTGCCGGCACAGCGCGAGACTACACCAAGGCTTACGCTTACTACACGGTTGCGAAAGAGCTCGGGAGGCAAGATGCGGCCATCAACCTTCAGAAGCTGGATGATTTCCTCCAACCTGCCATCAAGACCAGCGCAGCGGAGCTGGCCAAGAGCATTTCGGCGGGCCTCAAGCCGGTACCACGCGTGATCCTGCTGGAAACGGCGGAGACTGAAACAGCAGGTCCATCTCCGTGGCCTGACCCCAGCCAGCGACCGGCATCACCTTAATCTGCCAACGAATGGTCTTCTGGCTCGTAACTATTCAAGCGTGTGCGAAGCATCGGATGGATCTCCAAAGGATTGGTCGGCTCCGTCCCCGAAAGCAAACCTTTGGCGTTCACGGAGAGAGGGCAGCCAAGGATCAAACTGCGACGTGGCGGGAAGGGCCGCCTTTGGCGTGCAGAGGACATTGGTCGACGCCCGCGGCAGAGGAAGCACGGCTTCGCCTCACACGCAGGCGTTGATGGAACCGGAGCTCAGCTCGCGTTGTTTGCGGACCGGACCAATTCGTCTCGCAATGTGGGCAACAGAGAAGCCCTCGTATACGTAAGTATAGTCGTCACAAGGCATATTCCTGAACGATCATTGGCCACTGCGAGGCTAGGTTCGATCCGCCATGTATCGTTGGCGATCGCCGGGGCTATCTGCCGCTCCGGGGCTAGGGACAGCCCCGCTACCCGGTGCGGGAAATTTGTCGATTTGATCCATCGCTCTTGAGCAAGAGTCGACTATGCAAGATCCGGTTCAAGTGCCGTCGGTCGCGCTCGATTCGAATCAGCGCAAGCGTTCCGAGGAGGCGCTGCGCGAGAGCGAGGAGCGCTTTCGCACCTTGGTGCAATTCTCCTTCGATGTGTACTGGGAAACCGACGCGCAGCATCGCTTCGTCCGCCAGGAGTTCGCTGAGACGCTTTCCGAGCCGCCGGTCTCCGAGATCGGCAGGACACGCTGGGAAGTACCTTATCTGGAGCCTGATGAAGCGGGCTGGCGCAAGCACCGGGAGATGCTCGATGCCCGCCTTCCGTTTCGCGATTTCGAACTCGCGCGGCCGACGCCCGACGGCGGCAAGCGCTACGTGTCCGTCTCGGGGCTGCCCGTCTATGACGAGACGGGGCGCTTCGTGGGCTACCGCGGCGTCGGACGCCACATCACGGAGCGCAAGCGCTCCGAACAGGCGCTGATCGAGAGCGAGGCCCGTTTCCGGACCTTCGTGGACCACGCGACAGACACGTTCATGCTCCACTGCGAAGACGGTCGCGTTCTCGACGTGAACCGAAATGCTTGCGATAGCCTGGGCTACAGCCGGGGCGAGCTGGTCGGGGTAACTGCATCTTTCTTCGATCTGGAGATGGATGAAGCGACCTGGCGGGTCAACCGCGGGCGCCTCAAGGCCGGCGGCATCGCTACGCTCGAGAGTCGCTATCGCCGAAAGGACGGCACCGTGTTTCCCGTCGAAGTCCGCATGCGTGAATTCTGCGAAGGTGGCCGGCGACGGATCATTTGTCTGAGCCGCGACATCACCGAACGCAAGCGAACCGCCGAGACGTTCCGCGAGATGCAGGCGGAACTGACACACGCCAATCGCGCGGCGGCAATGGGCCAGGTCACGGCTTCGGTGACACACGAACTTAGCCAACCGATCACCGCGATGCTCTGCAACGCAGAAGCCGCGCTGAACTGGCTGGGATCTCAATCTCCGAATTTTGAAAGGGCACGGCAGGCCCTCGCATCCATCGTCGCAGACGCCAAGCGAGGCGGCGAGATCATCGGTTGGATCCGTTCCCTGATCAAGAAAACGCCGGCGCCGAAGGAGAGCGTCGACGTCAATGGTGCAGTCCTGGACGTGATCACCATAGCCCGGAGCGAGTTGCTCAAACATGGTGTCTTGATCCAGACAGACCTCGCTCCGGGTTTGCCGCTCGTGGAGGGCTATCGCGTCCAGCTGCAACAGGTCATTCTCAATCTGATCCTCAACGCGATCGAGGCAATGAACTGCATCGACGCGGGGGGGCGGGAGCTGCGGATCAGCACGGCCGCGGATGCCTCGAGTCGCGTTGTTGTCACCGTGCGGGACAGCGGCCCCGGACTTGACGCAGCAATGGTCGACCGCTTGTTCGAGCCCTTCTACACCACCAAGCCGGGCGGGACCGGCATGGGCCTGTCGATCTGCCAATCGATCATCGAGGCCCACGGAGGGCGACTTTGGACCGGTGCGAATGAACCACGGGGCGCCGTGTTTCAGTTCAATCTGCCTTCGCAGCAGGGGTGATCGCGTTACTGCCAGGCAGTGGAACCGACACGCGCCTCTCGTGTCGCGAGAGCGTCGCCTAAAGCGCGATGAGATTAGGATGAATCGTCATCGCGCTTTAGGTTGTTGTTTACGCATGCTCTTTTCGGAAAACCGCTTCGCACTTTTCCGGATCATGCTTTAACCTGCCTTTGCTACGCGACACCGAGAGCCGGTCTTTTGCAACGCCTCTTCCTCACCAGCCGCCGCCGTAGTAGCGCGGAAACAATGTCGGCCGTCCGGTGATGTAGCTGCGGTTGGCGTAGCCGCCGTAATAGCCAGGGTAATCGCCAGCGGCATATGCGCCGTAAGAGCCGGGGTAGTAGCCGGCGGTCGCATCGCCGCCGTAGTAGCGAGGAAACAGCGTCGGCCGTCCAGTGACGTAGCTGCGGTTAGCGTAGCCGCCGTAATAGCCGGGGTAGCCGTTGACGGCGTAGCCATCAGTGCCATAGGCGCCATAATAGCCACCCCCGCCGTAGGAAGGCTGATTCCAGCCCCATCCGGTTGCGGCAACTGCCGCTGCGCCCGCCGCCACGGCAGCGCCGCGCGCCAGGGGATGACCATAGTAGCCGCGACCGTAATAGCCGCCAGCATAGCGCCCGCTATAGGCACCGGCCCCGCGCACGACATAGCCGCCGCCAACCGTTCGCCGGACATAGGCATCCGCCGTATCGGCGGTGACCACGAGCAGCCCGAGGACGCAGAGGATCGTTTTCATGTAGGCCTCCTTGGTTTGAATTTCCTGAGTGGCGCACCACTCGAAGTCCTGTTGAGTAACAGTGCCGACCAAGGCGGTCTCAACTCTGGAAAGCCGAGCGCGCGCACAAAAGAAGTCGACGGCGGGGGTCGGCGGGCCAATATTGCAAAACGACGCGTCGCTGGCGCAAAATCGCCCCCGCCGCAGAGTAGTCATGACTACGCAGCCAACTGGAGTTTATGGATTTGGAACGACTTTGCGTCAGTCCTCGTCGTCGTCGGACTGCATCGCCCTGCGCCGTTCCGCGACATCACTCATATCGCGAAGTACAAAGATCGCGATGGCCGCCATGCGCTGCCGCTGTTCGGGATTAAGGGTTTTGTAGAGTGGCTGCCAAGCCTCGGCGAGTTTATCCAGATCGGCTGATCGTTGAGCCAATGCTTCCGAGCGTCGCTGCAGAAAGGCGATAGGGTCACGATTGCGCAAGGCTTCGACTCGGCTTTCGTCGGCTCGTCTACCCACTGTTTCCTGGATTTTTGCGACCCGCGCTTTCCGATCCTCCGCCCTGGCACGGATAGCGCTCTCCACAGGCGGCCAAAGTTTTTCCTGCTCGGGTGTCAGTTGCAACGCCGCCTTTACCAGATCAATCCTCATGTCCGTCAGGTTATTGCGGTCCGCTGCATTTAACCGTTCCGGAGAGGCGGAAGACGAAGGCTGCGAGTTTTGGGCGTTGGCAATAGAGGATGAAATAACGAAGAGTGCGGCCGTTCCGGCCGCTACTATTTTCAACATCGGAGATCTCCTAGGTGATAGGTGGCCCCCTAAGCACCGCGCAAAATGATTGCGCACTTCGAGATCTCGTTGACCTAAATCAAGAGAACCAAGGAATTGCTCTCGCGCGCGCATCGACCTTGTGCCGGCGAACAAACATCGCGGGCCAAACATCCGCCACAAACCACAATGCGATGGCCCGCCAGTGGTACTGCGATCTTCCATCATTGAATTGCAAAGGGTTCCGCTATGGAACAGTGCGCGTGCATCCACCGCGCAACAAACGTTGCGGTTAGTTTAAGCGGCGACCATGAGTCGCTAATGGACCCCCGACGTCACAGCTCAACCATCTTCGGCCACTATTTCCGGCCTGATGCGCATCGGCGGACGTGCGCATCACATCTTCAACTTGGGTAGGGAATTTAATGAAAATTCTGTCTGCGCTGCTCACGGCAGCGCTCTTGCTCGCGGGCATAGGGTCAGGCCATGCGGCGGTTCGGATTGCGGACGACCCGGGTGGGCAGATTGGGGAGTACCTCTCGAAGTACAGCGAACTCCGCGCTTCAGGCCAAACGGTGATGATTGATGGTCTTTGCGCTTCGGCCTGCACCATCCTCCTCTCAACAATCCCTCACGACAAGATTTGTGTCACCTCGAACGCGACACTTGGGTTCCACGCCGCCTATGATTTCGTCGGCAATGGCCGAACTGTCACCAATCCCCAAGCAACCCAGTTGCTCTATTCGGGGTATCCATCCCAAGTGCGGCGATGGATTGCGAGGCGCGGTGGTCTTACCCCCAGAATGATCTTCCTTCACGGCAAACAGCTACAAGCCATGTATCGTCCGTGCTACGTCGATGCCCGTGCTCCCACGGGGATGCCAACGCCCTCTGCTTTGGTCGACCAGGACCAGCGTGGCTTCCTCGCCAGTTTTGGCGCCCGATTGGCACCAGTCCGCAAATAGATGTCTCGGTTCCGTTAGCACCTCCGCTCTCGCTCAATCTCCTGCGACAGCAAACCGAATCCTGCATCTAGAATTCAGTCAAGGAGTCCTGATCGTGTTTCGCTTGAGCGCCGCAATCTGCGGCGCGGTAATGACGCTTGCTATCTCACCTGTTGCCATGGCCCGAAGTGAAGTCGGTGCGGCTCGTTCAGATGCCCTCAATAATGCCGCCTCTGGGCCCGCGGTCGTTGGCGCAGCATCCATGTACAACCCGTTCCGGCCCGGATGGCGGGAGGGTGGCGTGAATACAGCCTCCGGGGAGCGCTATGATCCATCTGCATGGGCGGCCGC
Source organism: Bradyrhizobium sp. UFLA05-109 (assembly GCF_054185165.1). Lineage (NCBI taxonomy): Bacteria > Pseudomonadati > Pseudomonadota > Alphaproteobacteria > Hyphomicrobiales > Nitrobacteraceae > Bradyrhizobium > Bradyrhizobium sp. UFLA05-109. The sequence goes on from NZ_JBBIAR010000023.1 coordinate 113,827, forward strand.
CATCAAAACGAATTTGCGTAAGATGTTTGGCGGGGTTCAGTATGGCACGAAGCCGAAATATGCCCTCGTTGAGGGAGCGGGCAAGAAAGCCATCGTCAAAATAAACGATGTAGGACCTCTCACGCCCGGTCGCATCATCGATTTCAATGAGCGGACGATGCGCCATTTCGATCCGAGTCTGCAACGGGGGGTCATTGCCGACGTCAAGGTTACGCCACTTTCAGGCGACGATTGGATACCCGGACCAATTGCCTAGACGTGATTGGAGGCGAGCGTAGTTGCAGCACCACAAACGTCCGCTTTGCGCTGGGAGCTGCACTCCCCGCCGAGTCCCACATTAGTCCTAAGCGGACGTCTCGCCCATGCGCGAGACGTCGGATTATCGAGGCCCGCCGTCCTGGAGTTTGTGTGAATCCATGGTGGATTGCCGCCAGCTTGCAGGTGGGACGCCGACGAGGCGGCGGAAGGCGCGGCTAAACGCAGCCTCGGACTCGTAGCCGACGCGCCCTGCTATCTCCCCAAGACCAAGCTTGCTTTCGCGCAGCTGGCGCCGCGCCACATGCATTCGCCATTTCGCCAGGTATTGGATCGGTGTCTCGCCAACCAGTTCAACGAAGCGCCTGGCGAGCGCCGCACGAGATGTGCCGGTTTGCTGTGCCAACATTTCCACCGTCCACGGTCGTGCCGGTTCGGCATGCAGCAGACTAAGGGCTCGGCCAACATGCGCGTCGTTAAGTCCAGCGAGCCAGCCGCCGTGTCCCTCGCTGATATAGGAGAGTTGCCAGCGCACAATCTCCGTGAAGAGCAGTTCCGACAGTCTTGCCAGTATAGCCCGGTTGCCGGGGCCTGGCTTGGCGGTCTCGCTGACTAAATGGTCAATCGCTGCGGTCCACCAGCGCGGGTCATGATCCAGAGTGATCGGATCCGCATATTTACCCACGTCAGTGAAGGCCTCGAGCCTGACCGCACCGTCACGCACCCGCACGCATGTGAGAGCAGGCATAGCGTCGTGAAGGGGGCCGAAGCGCTGATCCGAATGCAGGAAGCCGCACACGAAGCGACACTCGTCACCCCCTCCACCGTGGTGCAGGATGGAAATTTGCCCCGGAGAAGGTCGGTAGATGCTGCCGATGGGGACCGGCGTCAAGCCAAGGTCGCTCGCCAATGTATGCTGAGCGCCACGCGCGAACACGACGACATCACCCTCTTCGATGGGAATGGGTTGGACCGCGCCCCAGGATAGCCAGCACCTGCCCGCTGTCGCGATGTGGAAAGGAATGATGGCCTCTGCCCCGGGAAGGAGGCGTTGCGCCAGCATCTCTGGTGGAGACGACAAAATTGACCACGGGCGTGTGAACTCCCCGCAAAAATGGATAGCACCCGAGAGGCGTACGACGCGCAGAACTTCGGACAAGACGTCCATCCGAGTCTCCTCTCACGCTCGCATTTCATAGCCGTAGCGTCCGGGCAATGACTCTGAGCGTCCCGAGCATTGTGTCGAGGCTAGCATGGATAGATGTTGACGCAAGAGAACCCATGAGGGCGCAATGCACGGCAGATTTCAAAAGCGCGTGCAGCGCTACGGCTGGGACAAGGCCGCGAATTACTATGAGAATCTGTGGCGGGAGCAGCTCGAACCCGCGCAGGCCGTATTGCTCGACTTTGCCGATCTTGTTTCAGGCGAGCGCGTTTTGGACGTCGCGTGCGGCACAGGCCTAGTAGCTTTTCGAGCCGCGTCGATCGTCTTGCCTTGCGGAGAGGTCGTCGGCACGGACATCTCCGGACAGATGATTGCCACCGCGCGTGACATCGCAAGAGCAAGGGGTGTTGCCAACACGGTGTTCCACCGCATGGATGCAGAACAGCTGGCACTTGACGGTGCTTCATTTGACGTGGCGCTGTGCGCCCTTGGCCTCATGTATGTACCTCATCCGGAAATCGCCCTTGGCGAAATGCACCGCATCCTGAAGCCCGGTGGCCGGGTCGTCTGCGCGGTTTGGGGCCAGCGCAGCGAGTGCGGTTGGGCGGAAATCTTTCCTATCGTCGAGGCTCGCGTGCACTCGGAGGTCTGTCCGATGTTTTTCCGGCTCGGTGCCGGTAATGCGCTGGAACAGGCGTTCGGAGCCGCTGGCTTCGGCCAGATTGAGTGCAGACGCCTGGAGACGCGGCTTCACTACGCAGGTGCCAACGAGGCATGCGAAGCCGCGTTTGTCGGCGGGCCCGTCGCCCTTGCCTATAGCCGGTTCTCCGAAGAAGCCAAGGCGGAGGCGCGCGATGACTATCTACGATCCATTTCACCTCATCGGCAAGGCGAGAGCTACGCGATACCGGGAGAGTTTGTGATTGTTGCTGGAACGAAGTGAGGGAGGAAACAAAAATGTCGAATCTGCAAGCGCGCGGTGCATTGGAACGAGCGCAGAGAATCTTTCTCGAAAAGCCCGCGGCGGCGCGCAAGGCCGGCTCGACCGCAACCGCCGTCTGGCGCAACGGTCTGTCCTGCGAGATTACCGGTCCTGAAGGGGAGAAAGCCACGACGGACATGCCGGAGCCGATGGGAGGCAAGGGCGGCGGTCTCAGTCCCGGATGGCTGCTGCGCGCTGGCATGGCCTCATGTGCTGCTACCTCCATCGCGATGCGCGCTGCCATGCTCGGTATCGAGCTGAGACAACTCGAGGTTTCCGTGAAGAGCGAGTCCGACGCGCGCGGCCTTGTTGGCATTCCCAATGCGCCCACCGCATTTGGCGACATACGCATGTCAATCAGGATCGGCGCTGATGGCGTGGAAGACTCCCGGTTGCGCGAGCTAGCGACGTGGGCCGACGCTCACTCGCCCGTGAGCTGCACCCTACGTGATAGCCCACCGGTGACCCTCGATATATCGCTAGTTTGAGTGGACGGCTGCCGGGATGAATTCTTCGCATTATGACCCAGAGCGGTCGAGCCGCTGCCGCTGCTCAGACCGCTCGAACTTGGACAAGCCGCTTGATCGCGTACGCGTCGCCGGCGAGTGGGCTCGATGCGAGCGACGTCTTCACCCCACTGCCCGAGTGCCTCCCATCCCATTGGCGACATCAAGGGCACTCCTCGTCGAGTTGGCTGACAAAAGACATTTAGGGGAATGTCACCTGTTGGCCCTTAAATGTTACCTATTGGCCCGAAGGTGTTGTCCCCGGAAGGTCTGCTCACGCTCGACTGTTGGGGTATAACCAGACGCCCCGCGCCCGGGTCGGACATGACGCGCATGGCCCAACTGCGACATTGACCGCGATTCTTTCGCCCCCTTCCAACGATTGCGCCGCATCGCTAGGATCAACGATCCTGAAGCCTGAGGTTCGAGCATGAGGCGCCGGGATGTTCTTGTATGGATTGGCAGCGCGGTCGCATGGCCCATCACCGCGCCAGGAGCTTGGAGCGCCGGCCCGCCGGCCAAGATTGGCTGGCTCAAAATACAAGGCCCCCGTCACTCCCCTGATCAACTGAAAGCGTTCCGCGAGGGCATGGATGCGCTCAGCCAGATCGAGGGACGCGACTACCTGCTGGTCGAACGCTACGGCGAAGACAAGGAGTCACGATTGCCGGATCTCGCGGCGGAGCTCATCGACCTCGATGTCCGACTCATCTTGGCGACCAGTCAGCCTTCGGTCGCGGCAGCCGCGCGTGTCACCAAGACAGTGCCGATCATCGGACGTCTTAACGATGATCCGGTCGAGAACGGCATGGCCAGGTCGTTGGCCCGGCCAGGTGGCAACATATCCGGCGTCTACAGTCTCGCCGAGGAATTGACCCCAAAGCGGCTGTCGCTGCTCAAGGAGGTCGTGCCGTCGGCACTCCGCGTCGGGGTGCTGTTGCGCAATGATTGGCCGAATGCGCAGCGCGCCTGGCAGGCCGAGGAAGAGGCGGCGAAACAGCTGGGACTTGAACTCGTCGCCTTGAATGCTCGCTCGGCCGGCGATCTTGCCGCAGCCCTCAGCGAGGCAGGCGCGGAACATCTCGACGGCATCATCGCGTTCCGCAATCCGACGGTAGTGACCAATCTTAAACTGATCGCCGAGCAGTGCCGTAAGCTCCGGCTGCCCGCCGTATTCGACGCCCGCGAATATGTGGATGCGGGTGGCCTCATGTCTTACGGGCCCAACATCGACGCAATTTATCGCCAGCTCGCGCGCTTTGCGGTCAAGCTGCTCAACGGCACATCGGTGGGCGAGCTACCGATTGAGGAGCCGACCAAATTCGAATTGGTTATCAATCGCCGCACCGCCGATGCCATCGGAATTCGGCTGTCGCCGGATCTTCTGACGAGCGCAGATCAGGTCATTGAATAGCTCAAGAGAATGTCGCTTTTGGCTCCGGGGAAGGGGTGTTGAACCATGCTGACGCAAATCTATGAGGTAGCGACACCCGCCGAAGCCAAGGCAATATCGGGAATCGGTGTGGATCATGTCGGCGTGCTTGTCGGCGATGGGTCTTTCCCTCGCGAGCTTCCGGTTCACGTGGCCGCCGCAGTCATGAAGGCGATCCAGGCGCCGTCCGTACTTTCAGCGCTGTTCCTCTCGGCGGATGTCGCTCTCATCGAACGGATGGCCAGGGAGCTTGATCCACCGATCGTGCATCTTGGCGCTTCAAACGAATTGCTTACGCCAGATCATGTCGTGGCGCTGCGAAAGTCGCTGCCAAAAATCAAATTCATGCGTAGCGTACCCGTGACGGGACCTGTGGCGGTGCACGTGGCGCGCACATATGATGGAATTGTCGACTGGATCCTGCTTGATAGTCACCGCATGGGCGATATCCAAATCGGTGCGCAGGGCGTAACGCATGACTGGAGCATCAGTCGAACGATTGTCGAGACCGTACGTACCCCGGTCATACTCGCTGGTGGCCTCGGACCAGACAATGTCAAAGAGGCCATCCGGTCTGTCCAACCCGCGGGCGTCGACTCAAAAACAAAGACCGACCGCGAGGGCACCCACGCAAAAGACCTGGCGAAGGTCGAAGCTTTCTATCGCGCTGCGAAGAGCGGTTAACCAGCTCGGAGGCTTCGACCTGCTGTGGACCATAACCCCGGTGACGACCGAAAAGTCGAAGACGAACGTCGCGGCCTATTGGGGCTCGCGGCGATGGCCCTCCTCGTAGGAGCAGCCACTGGATGTGTTGGGGCTATTTTCCGGCTTTTGCTCGCGCATGCCGATCGTCTGCGCGATGCGATGATCGCCTGGGCCCATGGCCACGCGGTCTGGGGATTCCTGATTGTCGTCAGCGCGTGCGCTCTCGCAACCCTGGTTGCCGCGTGGTTGGTGCGGCAATTCTCGCCACACGCTTCGGGCAGCGGCATTCCGCATGTCGAGGCTGTCCTGCACGAGGAGATTCCACCGGCTCCGTTTGGTCTGGTGCCAGTGAAATTCATCGGGGGGATACTGGCGATAGGCTCCGGGCTGGCGCTGGGTCGCGAGGGGCCGACCGTCCAGATGGGCGCTGGTATCGCGGTTTTCGCTGCGCGCGTCTGCCGGCTCTGCTGGGCGGACTCCCGAGTGCTGCTGGCGGCCGGCGCCGGCGCCGGCCTTGCAACCGCCTTCAATGCGCCGATTGCCGGGCTCGTGTTCGTGCTGGAGGAGTTGGTGCAGAGGATCGAACACCGTGTTGCCATCGCCGCACTTGCAGCGCTGGCAACGGCGATCCCGGTCGCAAGGCTGCTTCTCGGTGACGCGCCCGACTTCCAGGTCGGGCCGCTGAGCTATCCCAGCGCTGAGTCCGCCCCGCTGTTCTTTGCTCTGGGTGGCATCGCGGGCCTGCTGGCCGTCGCGTACAATCGCAGCCTGCTCGCGACCATCGCAGTTCGGGACCCCTTCGGACGGCTACCGATGGAGCTCCGCGCCGGATTGATTGGCGCCAGCGTCGGCATACTGGCCTGGTTCGCGCCCGAACTGGTCGGCGGCGGAGATCAGATCACGCAGCGCGCGCTGATCGGCCAAGAAAGCGCAGTGATCGTAGGGGGCGCATTCCTGGTCCGGTTTGGGCTCGGCGCTCTCTCATACGCCGCGGGCACTCCCGGCGGATTGTTCGCCCCCTTGCTCGTGCTGGGAGCCCAGTCAGGGCAGGTGTTCGGAGCGGCTTGCCGCCTTGCATTCCCGACGCTCGCGATCCCGCCGGAAGCATTTGCATTGGTGGGCATGGCCGCTTTCTTCACCGGCGTGGTGCGTGCGCCGGTGACCGGCATCGTTCTCGTCGCCGAAATGACTGGTAACGTGACAATGCTGCTCCCGATGCTGGGCGCCTGCTTCATGGCGATGCTGCTACCCACGCTGCTGGGCGATGCACCGATCTACGATTCCCTGCGTGAGCATACGCTGCGCTTGGAGCGACAAATCAGACGGAGGTGACCGCTGAAGGCTAACCAATCGTCGACAAAGGCATAGCGCGCTCGATGCCCGCGCTTGCCTCGACCGCCGCTAGTGGCCCCAATTCGGCCGTTGCACGGTCCATCCGGAGCCTCTTTCATTCACCACGTGCTTGGGAGTTGTGAGCAGGAAGTTCACTACTGCGATCTTGCCGCCGCGGTTCAGCATCGCTAAACAGCACTGCAGAACGTGGTGCATTGGATGAGATAACGCCAATGGTTGCGCCAAGGCGTATCCTCATTCTCGGTCCGAGTGGCGCCGGCAAATCGACGCTTGCGCGCCGCCTTGGCGAACGCCTTGGGCTTCCCGTTGTGCATCTTGATGCCCTTTACTGGAATCCGGGGTGGTCGGCTTCGGAGACCGGACTCTTTCGTGCGAGAATGGCTGAGGCTGCCGCACGTGACGCCTGGATTATTGAGGGCAATTACTCAAGCCATCTCGATCTTCGACTGCCGCGGGCCGAAGCCCTCATCTGGCTCGACCTGCCGCGCTACGTTTATTTTCCGCGAGCGGTATGGCGAAGTATCCGAAACTACGGCCGCGAACGCGGTGATACCGGGGCCGGAAACCCCGAACAGTTCGACTGGTCGTTTTTCAGAGACTGGGTTTGGACCTATCCAACACGCAGTCGAGCCCGACATGCAGAGCTTCTGGCTAATCTCCCTCAGGGAATCCACGGAATAGTTTTGAGATCACCGGCCGAGGTGCAGAAGTTCACAAGCAACTTGCCGCGTTCCCTGATCAGCGTCGGTAAAAGCTGACGGTTTGGGGGACGCTTTATGAAGGCTCTATCCGTTGTCAGGCCGAGCGGCAGCAAGATTGCAGCAGGTCTCAAGACGCTGGAGGTCCGGCGCTGGGCACCCGACATCTCCCCGGCGGAAGATTTGCTGATCGTCGAAAACGGCAGGTTTCTCTGCGAAGACGGCGATGAGGACAGCCATGGCCACGCCGTCGCTATCGCCAGGGTCTTGGCTGTGCGGCCTTTTGTCGAAGCTGATATCGAAGCTGCCTGCGCCAGCTACTTTGAAGAAGGATGGCTGGCGTGGGAGCTGACTGACATTCGCCGCGTGGCATCGGAGGTGCAGATTCGGGCTGCTCGTGGCATCTACGAAGTGGATGCCAACCTGCTTCTCGGCAAATGATCGCAAAGTCCACCATCGGCTCGCCTGACGATCCCACCGATGGTTCGGGTTCGAAGCCGTGATTGCGAGCCTGGGAGCTCACTTCGGAAACAGCCTGTCCCGGATGTAACGCGAGGTCGGTGTCAATCTGAGCCCTCGCGGCTTGCACCAGACCGCCTTGTCGATTTCCTTCTTGTCTCCGATCTTCAACTCGCCGGAGGCGTTCTTCGCCAGGAAAATCGCATCGCTCATCTTCCGCCCGGTTCGGCGGTTTTTCTTCTTGACCTCCTTCCAGAGCTTCAAAGGACCGGGCTTCAGGTTCGGCAATTCTTCCCCGATCTCGCGGCGAAGGCACTTCCTGTCACTCTCACCTGCACGCCTGCGGCCGCCCGGGAACATCCAGCGCTTATCGCGCCGTCGTCTGACCAGGAGCACGCGCCCCTTCTTTGCCGCAACCAGCTTGGAGGATTTTGCCATATCGCTGCGAATCGCCTTCACTAATGAGTATCAGTCTAGACCGGTCGGCTCGGCCTTCAACAACGGGCGCTGCGTTTGAGACCCTGTATTATCCCGGTATTGGGCGAGGCCGGAGCGTGACCAAGTTTGCCCTGAGCGCTCTCGATACACCAGCAGCGCATCACGATCTTCCCCGAACTTCACTTCTCAAATCGGCCGGGGCCCTCCATTGCGCCAGTCCGAAGCGAATGGAAGGAGAACAGAACCCATGCCGGACGAGGTCTCGCGTCGCCAGTTTGCGAAGATCGCGGGGCTGTCCGCAGTGGGGATCGCGGCGCCCGGAGGATGCGTCGAGGGGACCGGCAGCGGCGCCGCGCCCGGCGGGAGGCTTTCCGCCGGGCTTCCTCTGGGGCACTGCGACCTCGTCCTACCAGGTCGAGGGTGCGGTCAACCGCATTCCCCGTTGCTCAGCTACCACCTGAACGAGGCCGACAGCTCGTAGCTGCGTGGGGCGCCCAGGATAATCTGGTCGGTGTAGCCCGGATCGCCCCACGCTGCATAAAGCTTGTTCGTCAGGTTCCTCACGCGGAATGAAATCCGCGTTTGGTCGACGCCGCGAAAATACGATTTCGGCACGTCCACGAAGGCGAATGTATCGAAGATCGTGTAGGCGTTCATCGTCACCAGATTGTCCTGGAAATTGAAGCGGTCGCCGACGTGACGGACGGAGGCTCCAATCTCGACCGGCCAGGCCGTCTGGAAGCGATAGGAGGCGCCGGCATTGGCAACGAAGTTCGGAACGTTCGGCGGCGTCATGCCCGAATAGGACTGGAACACGCCATTGTCATCGACGTAGCTGAAGTCGACGAAGCGCGACTGCACGAAAGCGACATTGCCCCACAGCTTCAGTCCTCCGAACGGATTGGTCGCGGCCGCGAGCTCAATGCCTTTGGAGGCGATTTTGCCGGCGACGTTGAAGACGATGCCGCTTTCGGGAACGTAGACGTTCTTGCGCTCGATATCGAACACGGACGCGGTGAACTCGGTTCGCTTGTCGGCCGATTGCACCTTCACGCCGGTCTCGTATGTCCGCGACGTCGTTAGCAGCAACGGCACCGAAGGCGCGAGGATGAAGATGTTGGCGACCGTCGGATCGGCTGCGGTTGCATACTGGCTGTACAGCATCACGCCGGGCGCGATGTCCCAGGTGTAGCCGATGCGGCCGGTGATGGGATTGAAGGTGGTCGAGAACGGATAGCCCTTGGCAGATTCCAGCACGCCATCAGGGTCGAAGCGCGTGCGGTCCAGCTTGATGTCCTCGAAGCGGATGCCGCCGATCAGCGCGAAGGTCGAGGTCAGCTTGATCCGGTCCTCGAACGACAGCGACGCAGTGTTGACGCGGGTGTAGATCTTCTCGTCGCTGCGGGGCCCATAGAGCCCGCGATCCGGATTGAGCAGGTCGACATAGTCGTTGAAGAACAGCGTGTCCTGCGAGACGTTGAACTGGTTGTTGCTCGCCATGACGGTGGCGACGAAGCGGTTGTCCAGGCCGCCGATGTTGGAGTTGACGGTGAGGTCGGTGATGTTGCCGTAGAGCCGCTGCGCGTGATCGAGCGCCAGACGCTCACGATAGATGCTCTGCGCGCCGGCAAAACCGCCGACCGTCTGGTCAAACGACGAGATCTCGTTGTTGAACCAGTGCCTGTGGGCGTCATAGCCGTAAACCTGGCTCTTCAGCGAGACGTTGTTGGTGATGTCCCACTGGAAGCCACTGCGCAGCCACAGCTCGCTGGCGCCGCTGTGATTGTCGAGCACGTTGTAGTTCGTGGTCAGCGTGCGCGCGTCGATGGTGACCGGGACCGGCGTGCCGCCGCCAAGGTAATAGTTGCTCCAGACCCCGGAGACGATGCCCGTTGTCGGCACGATGCCCGGTGCATTCGCCGGCACCAGCGGTGTTCCCCAGTAGAAGCGGTCATTATCCTGCCTGTATTCGGCCGCGCCCCAGATCTTCAGGCTGTCGTTGACACGATAGTTCAACTGGCCGGAGACATTGCTCAGCTTGGAATAGGTGTCGTCGATGAAACCCTTGTCGTTGAAATGGCTGATGTCGAAGCGATAGTCGAGGCCGTCGATCAGCGTGCTGCCGCCCGACCCGTATCCGGCGCGGTAGCCGTTGAAGGAATCGTAGGAGGTGAAGGCATCGTTGACGATCGGACCTGTGTGCGGCGCCTTGTTGACGTAATTGATGGCGCCGCCGGTCGCGCCGAGGCCCGCCACCAGCGAGTCCGGTCCCTTGATGATCTCGACCTGCTGCAAGCCGGCCACGTCCATCGGACGACCGGTCATGGTCGACGGCCCGATCGGGATGCCGTTATAGAGGGTGCTGATCTGGTCGCCGGCAAAGCCGCGCATCGAGAAGATGGCGGGCGCGCCCGGCGCATCGCCGCCGATCACGCCCACCGCCGCCTTGGCAACTTCGGTCGTCGTCCTTATGCCCTGATCCTGCATCGTCTGCTGGCTGATCACCTCGACGGTCGCCGGCATTTCCCGCGCCGTGATGCCGAGGCGCGATCCGGCCTCGGTGACGACATTGGTATTCAGCGGCGTCGGGGCGGCACCATTCTGAGGCTGGGTCGTCGGAGTGGCTGTAGCTACGGGTGCCGGCTTGCGTGCAGCAGCACGGCGCACAGCACGCGCGTCCTGATTGTCGGCGCTGACCGCGCGCGGCCGCTTCGGAGGCGGAGAGACCACCACCGGCTCGAGCTCGGATTTATCCCGGGCCGCAGTCTGCGCAACGGCAGCCGTCGATGGCAGCAGCGATGAAAGAATTGCGATCAGGACCGGAGAAACCGCGGTCGAAGAAAGATAGCGGCGCGAGGTGCGCTGATGATCTGGTGCGGCACCATGGTAGTAGCTGAAATTTTTCACGTAAGCGCTCTGCGGCGAAGCAACGAACCGTCACCGCGGTCGCCTTGGCAATCTACCTTCGCCCCTTGCGGTAGATGCACCGGCTACTCTTCACGACACCGAGGCACCCCGCCCGACGCGTTCGCGCATGACCATGACCGGTAGCAGGTTTCCTGGCTCGCGGGTCATCGCCTCCGACCACCTTCCCAGAGCCCCGATGGCGCTCCAGTGGTTTGTTGGTCGTCGGCTATCCGCTCACAGTTGCGGGGGCAGCCGCGGATTTGTCCGCCAAAACGGACGCACCGCATTCCCTTGAAGAGTCCTTGCGGACACCACCGCTGAAAAAACTGGCATCCGCGGACTGGGCGCGTCAACGCGTGGTCACCATCACGTCCGTGCCAAAATGTCGCAGTTAGAGAAGATGGCTACTCGAGCGTGGCGCGCCGGCAACTATGCGTCCAGTATTCCCTACTCTCGGCTCGGACCGGTGAGGAACGGATTGCGCATGCTGGCCGAATCGCGAGATGCGGAACGAAGGGCGGCAAAATTCCCGCATTCCACAAGCAAATCGGCGAGCGCGACTTGATCACTCATTGACACTTCGCTCCGAATATCTCCATATATGGGTGTCACGGTCCTACTGCGTCGCAAGATGTAGTGGCTAAGAGGGAAGCCGGTGAACTGCGCGTTGTGCGCGGAATTCCGGCGCTGCCCCCGCAACTGTCAGCAGCGAGCTGCTTCCGGACAACGTCACTGGTGCGCCTGCGCCGGGAAGACAGGAAGCAAGCAACGACCTGCGAGCCAGGAGACCTGCCGTGACGATCTGAACGTCCACGGGCGGGGTGTCCCGGCGGTCGCTTGCACGCACCGTCCGGCAACGCATCTGCCGGCGTTCCGGCAGCGTCCTTCCTTATCGCCCCGTCCAAACACAACGCGCGCATCACGGGGCCCTTTGATGTCACTGAACCTGCACGACGCGGACACCGCTTCCGCACCCATCATCCAGTTGCGTCCACAGTCACTTGCGGCAGCTTCCAGCGAGCCGGCCATGCAGATCATCCGCCGCAACGGGAAGGTCTCGCCGTTCGATTCCGCCAAGATCGCGGTCGCAATGACCAAGGCTTTCCTTGCGGTAGAGGGCAGCACTGCGGTTGCTTCGCGCCGCGTTCACGAGAGCGTCGAGCAGTTGACGGCCGAAGTCGTGGCAGCCCTGATGCGCCGCGCAGGCGAGGGGCGCACCTTTCACATCGAGGACGTGCAGGATCAGGTCGAACTCGCCTTGATGCGAAGCGAGCACCATAAGGTCGCCCGGGCCTACGTGCTCTACCGCGAGGAACGGTCCCGCCAGCGCGCCGAGGAAGCGGCCGCGCAGCCGGCGCCCGTCGCCGCACCGACCCTTCACGTCACGCTGCCGGACGGCTCGCGCGTCGGTCTGGACACGCGCCGGCTCGAGCTGATCATCAATGAGGCCTGCGCCGGTCTCGACGGCGTCTCCGCAGCCCCCGTGCTGGCCGAAACCACCCGCAATCTCTACGACGGCATCAGCCAGGACGAGCTGGCGCTGGCCTCGATCATGGCCGCGCGCACGCTGGTCGAGCAGGAGCCGGGTTATGCCTATGTCAGCGCGCGCCTGCTGCTCGACAAGCTCCGCGGCGAGGTGCTGTCGCATGTCCATGGCGTTACGTCGTCGGCCTCGCAGGCCGACATGGCGACGCGCTATGCCGAATACTTTCCGGCCTATGTGAAGGTCGGCATCGCAGCCGAACTGCTCGATCCCGAACTCGCCCGCTTCGATCTCGGCCGCATCGCTGCGGCGTTGAAGCCTGAGCGAGACTTGAACTTCCAGTTCCTCGGCCTTCAGACGCTCTACGACCGTTATTTCCTGCATCAGCAAGGCAAGCGGATCGAACTGCCGCAGGCCTTCTTCATGCGCGTGGCGATGGGCCTGGCAATTCGAGAGATCGACCGCGAAGCCAAGGCGATCGAGTTCTACGATCTCTTGTCATCGTTCGACTTCATGGCCTCGACGCCGACGCTGTTCAATTCCGGCACGCTGCGCCCGCAGCTGTCGTCCTGCTTCCTCACCACCGTATCGGACGACCTCGATGGCATTTTCAAGTCGATCAAGGACAATGCGCTGCTCGCAAAGTACTCCGGCGGTCTCGGCAACGATTGGACGCCGGTGCGCGGCCTCGGAGCCCACATCAAGGGCACCAACGGCGAAAGCCAGGGCATCATCCCGTTCCTGAAGGTGGCCAACGACACCGCGATCGCCGTCAACCAGGGCGGCAAGCGCAAGGGCGCGGTCTGCGCCTATCTGGAGACCTGGCACGTCGACATCGAGGAATTCCTCGATCTGCGCAAGAACACAGGCGATGACCGCCGTCGCACCCACGACATGAACACCGCCAACTGGGTGCCGGACCTGTTCATGCAGCGGGTCGACGCCGACGACGAGTGGACGCTGTTCTCGCCGGACGAGACGCCCGATTTGCACGATCTGTACGGGACGTCCTTCAAGACGGCCTATGAGGCCTATGAGGCCAAGGCGAAGGCCGGCGGCATGCGTGTGTTCAAGACCGTGCGCGCGACCGACCTCTGGCGCCGCATGTTGACCATGCTGTTCGAGACCGGCCATCCCTGGATTACCTTCAAGGACCCCTGCAACCTGCGCTCGCCGCAGCGCCACATGGGCGTGATCCATTCCTCGAACCTCTGCACCGAGATCACGCTGAACACTTCGGCCGACGAGGTCGCGGTCTGCAATCTAGGCTCCGTCAACATGCTCGCCCATGTCGGAGCTAACGGTATCGACCAGGCCAAGCTGAAGCGGACGGTGACGACGGCGGTGCGAATGCTCGACAACGTCATCGACATCAATTTCTACACGATCCCGGAAGCGCGCCGCTCCAACATGCGCCATCGGCCGGTTGGGCTCGGCCTGATGGGCTTCCAGGAGGCACTTCAGGTCCAGCGTATCCCGATCGCGTCCGAAGCGGCGATCGCTTTCGCCGACATCAGCATGGAAGCGATCTCCTTCCACGCCATCGAGGCATCCTCCGATCTTGCCACCGAGCGCGGCCGCTATCCGAGCTTCGAGGGCTCGCTGTGGTCGAAGGGCATTTTGCCGCTCGACTCTATCCGGTTCGTTGCCGACTCGCGCGGCGGGCTCGACGTCGATCGCTCCTCGACGCTGGACTGGGATCGCCTCCGCAAGAAGATAGTGGCAGGCGGCATGCGCAATTCGAACGTCATGGCGATCGCGCCGACAGCGACGATTTCCAAC
>NZ_JBBIAR010000024.1:0-123026 GCF_054185165.1 Bradyrhizobium sp. UFLA05-109
AAAGCGCGTTCGCGATGCCCTCTACATGGCCGCTCTCAACGCGGTTCGCCGGGCCGACCTCTTCAAGGCCTTCTACTTGCGACTGAGGCAGGCCGGTAAACCAGCCAAACTCGCCCTCATTGCCGTTGCCAGGAAGCTGCTGACCATCCTCAACGCGATGATGCGCGACGGAAAGCCATATAAAATCGCTCCATCAACATAACAGTTGCCGGCCTTCGCCGGGACGACAATCGAGGTTGTGGTGGCCCCGACTACCGCGCTACGCGTCGCCACGAGTCTCTCACTGGCTCGCCCATACGATCCTTGCGATCCACGCGACATCGGCAACTGCGAGCGTGCGCTCGTCCTGCGCGCCATCGAGTGACTGCAATTCCAGCAACTTCGCCGTGCGGCGCTTCAGCGCCTTCACCAGCATCTCGCCGGCCCGGGTCTTCACCACCACGCGGTCGCCCTTGCGGATCGGTGTGCCCGGCGAGACCAGGATGACGTCGCCGTCGCGATAGGGTGCGAGCGCATCGCCTGCAATCTCCAGCGCAAAGCTGTGATCGTCCTCGGCCAAGGGCAGCGCGACTTCGCTCCAGCCCTTGCCGGCGGGAAGGCCTTGCTCGTCGAAATGGCCGCTTGTCCCAGCCTGCGCGAAACCGAGCAGCGGAACCGAGCGGCCGTCGCGCGCGCCATCGCCGATCAGCTGCACGAAGGTCTCGATCGAGGAGCCGGCGGCCGCGAGCGCTTTTGCGATCGATTCAGTCGAGGGCCAGCGTTCCCGGCCGTCGGAAGTCACGCGCTTGGACTTGTTGAAGGTTGTGGGATCGAGCCCCGCACGCTTGGCCAGCCCCGACGGCGACAGCCCGGCACGCACCGCGAGCCGATCCAGGGCGCCCCAGATCTGCTCGTGAGTCAGCATCCTCTGCGCTTTGGCCTGTCTGATCATCCGCGATCCGGCCCGCCTAGGAAAACTAGCCTCAAATCAACCGGTTTTCCGTTTTCGGTGCAAGAGGCGGCAGGCAAGTCTTGAGTTCGAAAGTTGTGGCCTTTACGGTCGCGCCCGGGTTTGGGACCCTTGGGAGCGAAAACCCCAAGAGACTCAACGAGCAAGCGCAAGCAGGACACCGCGACTGGTGGTCAAGATCTATAAAATTTGTGCCGCTTCGGCCTGGCGTGAGGCCGAGCGGGAGGGTGTGTACCGGGGCAGCACGGATGATGCGCGCGACGGCTTCATCCATTTCTCGACCGCCGCCCAGGTTCCCGAGACCGCGCGGAAGCATTTTTTCGGTCAGCGTGCGCTGTTCCTGGTCGAGATCGACGGCGATGCGCTCGGCGATGCTCTGCGCTGGGAGCGCTCGCGCAACGACGAGCTGTTTCCGCATCTCTATGGCGAGCTCGATCTCGGTGCGGTGATCTCGATCATCAATCTCGCCTTGCGCTCCGACGGCAATCACGACATTCCGGAGCTTGCCCCGTGATCCGCGCGTTCGACGCCCTCTCGCTGCCGGTCCTGCGCTGGCTCGATCCGGAGGATGCGCATCGCCTGGCGATCCAGGGCCTGCGCTTCCTGCCGCCGACCAAGCCGCGCACTGATGATCCGAAACTGGCGGTGCGGGCCTTCGGCCTGAATTTTCCCAATCCGATCGGCATGGCTGCGGGCTTCGACAAGAGCGCGGAAGTGCCGGATGCGCTGCTGCGGCTCGGCTTCGGCTTCGTCGAGATCGGCTCGGTGACGCCGCGCCCGCAGAGCGGCAATCCGCGGCCGCGGCTGTTTCGCCTGGAGCGCGATGAAGCCGTCATCAACCGCATGGGCTTCAACAATGACGGCGCGGCTATTGCGCTGCGGCGCCTTGCGGCGCGCGCAGGGAACGGCGGCATCGTCGGCGTCAATGTCGGAGCCAACAAGGACTCGCCCGATCGCGTCGCCGATTACGTCAAGCTGATCGAGACCTTCGCCCCGGTCGCGAGCTATTTCACCGTCAACGTCTCCTCGCCGAATACGCCGGGCCTGCGCAACTTGCAGGAGGGCGCGCTGCTCGACGATCTCCTCGCGCACGTGATCGACGCGCGCGAGCGGGTGCGCGAAAAGGCCGGTGACACCCCGGTGTTGCTCAAGATCGCGCCGGATTTGAGCCTCGCCCAACTCGACGACGTCGTGCAGGTCGCCCGCGCGCGCAAGGTCGACGGCATGATCGTGTCGAACACGACGATCGCGCGGCCGAGCACGCTGCGCGAGCAGATGCGCGCGAAGGAGCAGGGCGGTCTCTCCGGCCGGCCGCTGTTCCGTCTGTCGACGCGCATGGTTGCGGAGACCTATGTGCGCGTCGAAGGCGCGTTCCCGCTGATCGGCGTCGGAGGCGTGGATTCCGGCGGCGCGGCGCTGACAAAAATCCGCGCCGGAGCGAGCCTGATCCAGCTCTATTCGTCGCTGGTCTACAAGGGCCTCGGCCTCGTCGATGAGATCAAGCGCGATCTGACTTCCACGCTGTTGCGCACCGGGCGCGACTCGCTGTCCGAGATCGTCGGCGCCGACGCCGCAACGCTCACCGCCGAGGATTGGCCCGGGATGTGAGCCGTAGCCGCGTAGCCCGGATGGAGCGAAGCGTAATCCGGGGTGTGTCCGCGCGCTGGGGAGACCCGGATTTCGCTGCGCTCCATCCGGGCTACGGTTTTGAAAACGTCGCCCTGAACAGCGCCGGATAACGCAACCCCTGCAAGCCGCCGCGCGCGACGTAGAAGCCGAGCAGCGCGGTCCACAGTCCGGCGTTGCCGAACGCTTGCAGCGCCCACCATGTGCCCAGAAAAATCCCGAGCGAGGCCAGCATCAGATTGCGCATCTCGCGCGCCCAGGTCGCGCCGACATAGATGCCGTCGAAGCCGAACGCGAACACGCCCGGCAGCGGCGCGAGAATGATGAAGACGAGGAAATCCCGCGCGCTGCGGCGGACCTCTTCGCTGGCGGTCATCAGGTTGATCAGCGCCGGGCCGAACAGGGCGAACAGCACCGCGACGACGACGGAGAAACCGACGCCCCAGAGCAGCACCAGCCGCGTCGAATCGGCAAAGCCGCGTGCGTCGCGCGCGCCAAAGGTGCGGCCGCAGAGCTGCTGCGCGGCGTTGGCAAGGCCGTCGAGGAAGAAGGCGCTGACCAACAGGAAATTGTTGAGCACCGCATTGGCTGCCAGCGTGACGTCGCCGGCCCGCGCGCCCTTGGCGGTGAAGAACAGGAACACGGTGATCAGCGCTGCGGTGCGCACCATGATGTCGGAGTTGACCGACAGCATCCGGATCAGCTTGGCGCGGTCGAACAACCGCGCGTGGGGAATGGCGAGGCCGCCTTTGGCGAGACGCCGTGCCACCACCACGCTGAGCAGGAAACCCGCGGCCTCCGCGATGACGGCGGCGATCGCGGCACCTGCAATCCCGGTGTCATAGACCAGCACCAGCAGTATGGTGGCCGCCATGTTGATGAGGTTGATCACGATCTGCTGGAGCAGCGCAAGATTGGCGCGGGCGAGCCCCACCAGCCAGCCGAGCACGACATAATTCGCGAACGCCAGCGGCGAGGACCAGATGCGGATCGCGAAATAGGCCTTTGCGGCCCGCGTGACGCCCTCGCTGCCGCCCATCAGGCTGAACAGCACGGCGCCGAGCGGCACCTGGAGCGCGATCAGCGCGACGCCGATCAGGCCGGCCACGATAAAGCCGCGCACGAGGATTGCGCTCGTCTCCGCCGTCTCACCGGCGCCGAGCGACTGCGCGGTGAAGGCGAGCGTGCTCATGCGCAGGAAGGCGAACAGCCAGAACAGGCAGTCGAAGATCACCGAGGCCATCGCGACGCCACCGAGCAGCGCGGCATCGTTCAGTCGCCCGATGGCCGTGGTCGAGACCACGCCGATCAGCGGCGTGGTCAGGTTCGCGACCATCGCGGGGCCCGCGATGGCAAACACCTGCCTGGTGGTGACCCTGGGATGGACGGGTGCGTGCATGTCAGAACACGAGCACCATGCCGTCCTCCGCCGCCAGATGCGGCACGTCATCAAGGCGCGACAGCACGTCGTCGCTCATATGGGTGAGGACGAGCCGCTTGGCACCGATCTCGGGTAGATGCTGTTCCAAAGTCTTCAGGCTGAGATGGTTCTTGACCACCTTCTCGTACATGTAGGCCTCGGCGATGAAAAGGTCCGCGCCATGCGCCAGCGGAATGAGCGTCTCCGTCCATTCGGTATCGGCGCTATAGGCGAGCACACGGCCTTCGGCTGCGATGCGATAGCCGAGGAACGGCCCACCGGACTCGCCATGCACGACGGGATAGGGCGTCACCGTCACGCCACCGAAGCTGCGGCTTTCCTCCGGGGAAAGCGCAACGATGGAAAGATCGAAGCGCTGCTTGGTTTTCGATGAAAGCTCGAACAGCGCTTCCATCACCTGCGCGAGCCGCATCTCGATCCCTTGCGGGCCGGCGATCACCAGCGGCCGCGTTCTCTTGGAAAACTGTGCGTCGACCAGGAAGAACGGCAGGCCGGCAAAATGATCGCCGTGGAAATGCGTGATCAGGATCAGGTCGATCGCATCACGATCGATCTCGAGCCGCTTCAAGGCCGACACGGAGGAGGCACCGCAATCGATCAGGAAATTGGCTTCGCGTCCGGTGACGTGGAAGCAGGTGTTCAACCTGCCGCCCGAGCCGAACGCGTCACCGCAGCCGACGAAGCGCAATTGCATCGGCTGCGCGCTCCCTAAAGCATGCTTCGGACCCGAAGGGCCGCGTCAGCGCAAAGTGTGAAGCGGTTTTCCGACAAGATCATGCTCAAAACATGCCTACCGGCCGCGCGGCGCGCCGAACAGGCGCGACAGGAACCACACGGGGATCACGATGACTGCGCCAAGCAGGAAGTAGCGCCACAGCCAGTTGACCGCGTCGAAGCCGAGGTCCCACAGCCGCTGGAACAAGAGGCGAATGCTATGGATGATATTCCAGGGATCGAAGCCGATCGCGGCCAGCACGACGCCGACCAGGATCGAGAGCAGGACGAGGCGGAATGCGACCGCCAGCGGCGAGCCACCGAGAAAGCGGTACAGGCCGTCATGGCTTGCCGGCAAATCTCTGACGTCGTTGGCCATCTCAAAAAAACTCCTCAGCGGATTCGATCCCCATTATAGGGCACGGCGAGGCAGATGGGGAACCCGCGTTCCCCCGTCAATCGGCTTACCGCATTTTAATATCAGGCAAAAACGGGCGCGGCGATCTCCGACGCCACGGCGCGTCGCGGGAAAGCAACAACGGTAAGGTAAATGTGCATGTTCATGGGGGTGTGAACGCCCATCAATTCTCATCCCGTTGCGTCCGCCCCATAAGGGCGCGGCGCGATGTCGATGCCGGCATCGTGCAAGTTCTGGGACCGCCGCCGGGGCCAATTATGGGTTCTGTGCATATATGCTCGCCGGCTTTGCGCTGGCCGGCGGCGGGACCATTTTTTCGCGCAAAGGCGCGGACGGGTTTAGTTGGAGCGATGGGGCCGCGGGCGCACTCCACCTCTCCCGCTTGCGGGAGAGGTCGCGCCGAAGGCGCGGGTGAGGGCTGTGTCCTCTCGGGGGTTCTCGATTGCGGAGACACCCTCTCCCCAACCCTCTCCCGCAAGCGGGAGAGGGGGCGCATTTCCCTCCTGGCCGCGATCGAACGCTTTCAGGCCTCCACTTCTGCCGCTTCGCTCTTCAGCATCCTTTCCAGCGTCTCCAGCCGGTCGGCCTCGCGTGGCGGCTTGTCCCAGCGCAGGCGGCTGATGCGGGGAAAGCGCATGGCGACGCCCGACTTGTGCCGCGGCGAGCGCTGCAATCCTTCGAAGGCGACCCCCAGCACCAGCCCCTTGTCGGGCTCGTGCACGACATGGCGCACGGGGCCGAACTTTTCCGTGGTGTTGCGGCGGACGAAGCGGTCGATCTCGAGCAGTTCCTCGTCGGTGAAGCCGAAATAGGCCTTGCCGACCGGCACCAGCTCGTCGCCGGCTTCGCCTTCGGTCCAGACACCAAAAGTATAGTCGGAATAATACGACGAGCGCTTGCCGTGGCCGCGCTGCGCATACATCAGCACGGCATCGATGATGTGCGGATCGCGTTTCCACTTCCACCATTGTCCCTTCGGCCGCCCCGGCAGATAAGGCGCATCGCGCCGCTTCAGCATCAGGCCTTCGACGGCTTCGGCGTCCTCACCGGCGCCGGCAGGATCGGCGCGTGCGGCGGTGAGCGCGTCCCAGCTATCGAAAGGCACTGTCGGTGACAAATCGATGCGGGAATCGCCGAGCTTCTTGATGAAGGTTTCGAGATGCCTGCGCCGCTCGGCAAAGGGCAGCTCGCGCAAATCGTTCTCGTCATCGCCGAGCAGATCGTAGGCGCGCAGGTGAATCGGAAACTCCTTGATCAGCTTTGGCGAGACGACCTTGCGGTTGAGCCGCTGCTGGAGGACGTTGAAGCTCTGCACGCGGCCGTCGCGTACGACCAGCAGTTCGCCGTCGATAGCGCCGGGCAGGTGCAGCGACGGCACGAGGTCCGGAAAGCTTCCCGTGATGTCCTCGCCGGTGCGCGAATAAAGCCGCACGGTGATATGTCCGCGATCGTCGCGGCCCGCGACCGCCTGCACGCGGATGCCGTCCCAT
This sequence comes from Bradyrhizobium sp. UFLA05-109, assembly GCF_054185165.1. Lineage (NCBI taxonomy): Bacteria > Pseudomonadati > Pseudomonadota > Alphaproteobacteria > Hyphomicrobiales > Nitrobacteraceae > Bradyrhizobium > Bradyrhizobium sp. UFLA05-109. The sequence goes on from NZ_JBBIAR010000024.1 coordinate 6,639, forward strand.
TTCCACTCGGCGATGTAATCGGCGGGATCGAGGTTTTGGAAATCTGAGTCCTCGATCGCATGCGCCAGCATTACCGGGCGGAACGGCGCCGGATCGCGATTGACGGGCTTTTCCGCGCGGCCCTCGAGCCAGGCGAACAGGTCGAGATAGGGCGGGGCGAGGCCGGGCCAGATCAGCTCGATCTCATGCGGATCCTTGTCGCCGAGCGCGGCGGCCGCGGTTTTTGCCAGACGCGCGGAGACGCCGATGCGCAAGGCACCGGTGACGAGCTTCAGCAGCGCCCAGCGGCCGGTCTCGTCGAGCTCGTCGAGCCACCGCGCAAGCTGGCCCGGCAGCTCGGTCTTGCCGAGCGTGCGCAGCGTGGTGACGACGTCGGTGAGGGTTGGAGGCGGCGGATTGTTGTGGGCGGCAAGTTCGGACTTCGGCCACATCAGTGCCACCGTCTCCGAGAGATCGCCGACATAATCATACGACAGCCCGAACAGCACCTCATCGGTGCGCGCCGCGATGAGATCGCGGATCAACCCCGGCTTAGCATGCTTGAAGCTCAACGCGCCCGTGAGCGCGGCCAACGCATAGCCGCGGTCGGGATCGCCGACCTCGCGAAAATAGCTCGTGATCAGCCGCAGCTTGTTGTTGCGGCCGGGCTCGTAGGCAAGGCGATCGAGCAGCTCGGCGAACCGGTTCATGCTTCGGTCTCGCTCGCAAGCGGCGTCTCGCTCTCCTCTTCGTCGCCATAGCCGACGAGATCGAGCGGCTGGGCCCGCAAACCTTTGCTCTTGCACCAATGCACCAGCGCGTCTTCCTGGCCGTGCGTGACCCAGATTTCCCCTGCGCCAGTTGCAGCAATTGTCGCGGTGAGGCCGTCCCAATCGGCATGATCGGAAATCACCAGCGGCAATTCGACGCCACGTTGCCGCGCCCGCGCGCGCACCCGCATCCAGCCCGAGGCGAATGCGGTGACGGGATCGGGAAAGCGGCGCGTCCAGAGATCGGATGTGGCCGACGGCGGCGCCAGCGTGATGGTGCCGGCGAGAGCCGCCTTCTTCACGCCCTTCGCCGGCCGCAGCTCGCCAAGCTCGATGCCGCGGCCCTGATAATATTGCGTGATCGTCTCCATTGCGCCATGCAGATAGATCGGCGCGTCGTATCCGGCCGCGCGCAACAGCGCGATCACGCGCTGCGCCTTGCCGAGCGAATAGGCGCCGACGAGATGCGCGCGCTCCGGAAATAGCGCGACGGAGGCGAGCAGCTTTTTCACCTCGTCTGCGGCATCGCCATGGCGAAACACCGGCAGGCCGAACGTCGCCTCGGTGATGAAGACATCGCAGGACACGAGCTCGAACGGCGCGCAGGTCGGGTCCGGGGCATCCTTGTAGTCGCCGGAGGCGACGATGCAGGTGTCCTGACAGGTCACCGCGATCTGGGCCGAGCCCAGCACGTGGCCTGCGGGGTGAAACTTCACCTTGACGTCGCCGAGCCGGATCTCCTCGCCATAGCGGATCGCCTGCGTCGTGCCGGCAAAGTTCTCGCCATAGCGCAGGCGCATCATGTCCAGTGTCTCCTGCGTCGCCAGCACGGCGCCGTGGCCGGCTCGCGCATGGTCGGAATGGCCGTGGGTGATCACGGCGCGCTCGACCGGGCGGACAGGATCGATATGGAAGCCGCCCGGCTTGCAGCACAGGCCGGCAGCAGTTGGCAACAGGATGTCTTGCGGGCGCATTTCTGTCATATAGGCTGCGCCACCGCGCCCTTCGAGTCATCGGCCTGCATCGTCCTCCTGGTTCCAAAAATGCCCCTGCGCCTGTTTCTGTCCTCCGGCGATCTGATGGCCGACCGCCGTTTCGAGTTCGCGCGCGACCTCCAGCTCAAGGGCGATTTGCCGGCCGCTGCCGATCTGTTGGAGCAGGCGATCGAGCTGGCGCCGAACTTCACTTCGGCCTGGTTCACGCTCGGCGAAATCCGTCAGCAGCTCGGAGAGCGCGACAGCGCGATCGCGGCGTTTCGCAAGGCGCGCGACGCCGATCCCGAGGACCAACACGGCGCCGGCCTGCATCTGATGCGGCTCGGCGACGAGCAGATGGCGGAAATGCCGAAAGCCTATGTGCAGGCGCTGTTCGACCAATACGCGCCGCGCTTCGAGCATGCGCTGATCAACGATCTCGGCTATCGCGCGCCCGCGCTGATCTTCAAGGCGGTGCTGGCGGCGCGCGTCGCCGCGAAGAAGCCGGCCTTCTTCAAACGCACCATAGATCTCGGCTGCGGCACCGGGCTTGCGGCCGCCGCCTTCGCCAGGCAGGTCGATCATTTCATCGGCATCGACCTGTCGCCCGGCATGATCAAGGAAGCGCGCGCCACCGGCTTGTATGCCGAGTTGGAGGTCGCCGACATGATCGAAGGCTTGCGCGGCAAGAGCGATGCAAGCGCAAACCTGGTCGTGGCTGCGGATGCGTTTGTATATCTGTCCGATCTCGCGCCGGTGTTGATGGAAGCACGACGCGTCCTCGCATCCGGCGGCACGCTTGGCTTCACGCTCGAGACCCATGACGGCAGCGGTGTCGTCCTGGGCGAAGGCCTGCGTTATGCCCATGCCGCGGAATATGTGCGTGGCGCCATCGCGAAGGCCGGCCTCAAGCTCCTGACGCTGGAGCCGGCCTCGCCGCGCAACGAGAACAACGAGCCGGTGCGCGGCCTCGTCGTCGTCGCCGAGAAAACTTGAGTCTAGGCGCTAGGGTTGCTGCAAATTGAGCTGCATTGCGCCGCAAAAGCGCAACCTTGCCACTTGCGATGCGCGCCCTGATGTCCGCACAATGCGCGGCATCAGGGAGACAACGCCAATGACAAAAAATCCATCACGGCGTGAATTCAGCGCCGGCGCATTTGCCACCATCGCAGCCTCGACCTTATCAGCGCCTTATGTCTGGGCCGCCGAGAAGAAATATGATGCGGGCGCCAGCGACACCGAGATCAAGATCGGTCAGACCGTGCCGCATTCCGGCCCCGGCTCGCTCTACGGCGTGCTGGGTCGCGTCGGCGAAGCCTATTTCCAGATGCTGAACGAGAAGGGCGGCATCAACGGGCGCAAGGTCAAGTTCCTCACCATGGACGATGCCTACAGTGCGCCGAAATGCGTCGAGGCGACGCGCAGGCTGGTGGAGCAGGAGGAGGTACTGGCGCTCTACGGCTCGCTCGGCACCGCACCGCAGACCGCCGTGCACAAATATCTCAATTCCAAGGGCGTGCCACAGCTCCTGCTCAACACCGGCGCGTCGAAGTGGAATAATCCGAAGGAATTCAAATGGACGATGGCGGGCCTGCCGCTCTATCCGACCGAAGCGCGCATCCTCGCCAAGCACGTCATCAGCGTGAAGCCGAACGCGAAGATCGGTATCCTCTACCAGAACGATGATTTCGGTCGCGACTTCCTCGGTCCTTTCAAGAAGGTGCTTTCCGATGCCGGCGGCGCCGCGCAGGTGATCCTGGAGCAGACCTACGACCTGACCGATCCGACCATCGACTCCCAACTCGTCAATCTCTCCAAGTCGGGCGCCGATGTCTTCTACAACATCTCCACCGGCAAGGCGTCGTCGCAGTCGATCCGCAAAGCGGCCGAGCTCGGCTGGAAGCCGCTGCAATTGCTCTCGGCGGGCTCGACCGGCAAGTCGATCCTCAGCGCCGCCGGCTTCGAGAACGCCAACGGTATCGTCGCGATCCGCTATTCAAAGGACGCCGGCCCCGGCCCCTGGGAGAACGACAAGGACGTGATCGCGTTCGACACGTTGCGCAAGAATTATCTGCCGAACGTCGATCCCGACAATACTATTGCCTATGCCGGTTACGGCCAGGCCGTGACCATGGGCGAGATCCTGCGCCGCTGCGGCGACGAGCTCACGCGCGAAAACGTGCTGAAGCAGGCCGCAAACCTCAACGGCTTCCACTCGCCCTTCTTCCTCGACGGCGTCGACTACAGCTACACGCCCAATGACTACACGCCGATGAAGACGCTCTTCATCTCGACCTTCAACGGCAAAGACTGGCAGGTCTCGGACAAGCCGGTGACGGAGTAGCGGGGGCCCGTACCCCTCGACGAGATGCCCTAGGGTGGGCAAAGGCGCTCTTGCGCCGTGCCACCATCCCTATTTGATTGCGACAGAAGAGGTGGGCACGCTTCCGCTTTGCCCACCCCACGAAAATGCCGACAGCGAACCAAATCGCTCGGTTACCCTCGACGAACCCGTCCCCACGGCTTACCTCTTGTGCCGTGCCGCCCCGTATCCTCACCGCATCGGCCGAGCCGGCCGCGCTGCTCCCCGACCGCTTCCAGACATGGTTCGCGGCCCGCGGCTGGTCGCCGCGCGCGCATCAATTGGCGCTCTTGGAAAAGGCCCGCGAGGATCGCTCCGCGCTCTTGATCGCGCCGACCGGCGCCGGCAAGACGCTGGCGGGATTTTTGCCGACGCTGGTGGAGCTTTCTTCTCCATCCCCCCATGAGGCGCGGGGAGGGGGGTGGCCACGGACACCGCTGCGTGCCGACGAAAAGCCCAAGCTCATCTCCACCGGCCGCGCCGTTCAGCGCACCGGCGGCCTCCACACCCTCTACATCTCGCCGCTGAAAGCGCTCGCCGTCGATATCGCGCGCAATCTGGAACGGCCGATTGCGGAGATGGGGCTGCCGATCAAGGTCGAGACTCGCACCGGCGATACGCCGGTATCGCGGCGCCAGCGCCAGCGCCGCTATCCGCCGGACATCCTGCTGACAACACCCGAGCAGCTCGCATTGCTGCTCTCTTCCGACGATGCGCCGTTCCTGTTCTCTTCGCTGAAGCGCGTGGTGCTCGACGAGTTGCACGCGCTCGTCACCTCCAAGCGCGGCGATCTGCTCTCGCTGGGGCTTGCGCGATTATGGCGGCTCGCGCCCGAAATGCGCATGATTGGCCTGTCCGCGACGGTGGCCGAGCCGGAATCCCTGGCGCGCTTTCTGATGCCGCAGCCCGGCGGCAAGGCCGCTGCGGCCGACATCGTCATGGCCGGCGGCGCGGCCGCGCCGATCGTCGAGATGCTGGATACGAGCGAGCGCCTGCCCTGGGCCGGTCACACCGCGCGCCATGCGCTGGCCGAGGTCTACGAGCTGATCAAGGCGAACAAGACCACGCTGGTCTTCGTCAACACCCGCAGTCAGGCCGAGATGCTGTTCCAGGAGCTCTGGCGGATGAACGACGACGGCCTTGCGATCGCACTGCATCATGGCTCGCTCGACGTCGCGCAGCGCCGCAAGGTCGAGGACGCGATGTCGGCGGGAAAACTGCGCGGCGTGGTCTGCACCTCGTCGCTGGATCTCGGCGTCGACTGGGGCGACGTCGATCTCGTCATCAATATCGGCGCACCAAAAGGCTGCTCGCGGCTGATGCAGCGCATCGGCCGTGCCAATCATCGTCTCGATGAGGCCTCGCGCGCGGTGCTGGTGCCGGCCAACCGGTTCGAGGTGCTGGAGTGCCGCGCCGCGATCGATGCGATCGCGGAGAATGCGCAGGATACGCCGCCGCTCCGAATCGGCGCGCTCGACGTGCTCGCCCAGCACGTGCTCGGCTGCGCCTGCGGCGAGCCGTTCTTCTCGGGCGAGCTCTATGACGAGGTGCGCACGGCCGCGCCTTACGCAGACCTCTTGCGGCAGGATTTCGACGACGTCGTCGATTTCGTCGCCACCGGCGGCTATGCGCTGAAAACCTATGAGCGCTTCGCGCGCATCAAGCAGGACAAGCAGGGGCGCTGGCGCGTCGCCAATCCAAAAGTGCGGCAGAGCTATCGCCTCAACGTCGGCACCATCGTCGAGGAGCCGATGCTCAAGGTGCGGCTGGTGCGCTCGCGCTCGACCGGTACCGGTTCGACCGGTGCGATCGCGCGCGGCGGCCGCGTGCTCGGCGAGATCGAGGAATATTTCATCGAGGGCCTCAGCCCCGGCGACACCTTCGTGTTCGGCGGCGAGGTGGTGCGCTACGAGGCGCTGGCCGAGGACCAGGCCTATGTCTCCCGCGCGCATGACGCCGATCCCAAGGTGCCTTCCTATATGGGCGGCAAATTTCCGTTGTCGACTTATCTGGCCGAGCGCGTGCGCCGGCTGCTGGATGACAGGCGCGCGTGGGGTGCCCTGCCGGAACAGGTGCGCGACTGGCTGTCATTGCAAAAGGATGTTTCTCGCGTGCCTGCGGTGAGCGACCTCCTGGTCGAAACGTTTCCACGCGGCAACAAGCATTACCTGATCTGCTATCCCTTCGAGGGACGGCTCGCGCACCAGACGCTCGGCATGCTGCTCACGCGGCGGCTGGAGCGCACCCGCGCCCGGCCGCTCGGTTTCGTCGCCAATGAATATGCGGTTGCGATCTGGGGGCTGGGCGATGCCTCCTTCATGATCCGCAATGGCCAGCTTGATCTCAACGCGTTGTTCGATCCTGATATGCTCGGCGATGACCTCGAGGCGTGGCTCGCCGAGTCCGCGCTGATGAAGCGCATGTTCCGCAATTGCGCGCTGATCTCCGGCCTGATCGAGCGCCGTTTCACGGATGAAGACAAGAGCCGGCGGCAGGTGCTGTTCTCGACCGACCTCGTCTACGACGTCCTGCGCAAGCACCAGGCCGATCACATGCTGCTGCGCGCCGCGCGCGCCGATGCCGCCACGGGCCTGCTTGACTTGCGCCGGCTGGGGGACATGCTCGCGCGCATCCACGGTCACGTCACGCACCGGGAACTCGACCACGTCTCGCCGCTCGCCGTCCCCGTGATGCTGGAAATCGGCCGCGAGTCAGTTTATGGCGAAGCTGCAGAAGAGCTTCTGGCGGAAGCCGCCGACGAGCTCGTCAAAGAGGCGATGTCTAGATAGCCAGCGAATGATTGTTTGGGGCGCCACTCTCTCAACGTCGTCATGCCCGGGCTTGACCCGGGCATCCACGCCTTTCTTGCCGCGCGCGCTACGTGGATGGCCGGGACAAGCTCGGCCATGACGGAGCAAGGGACACTTTCCATCACGACTTCTCGCACTCTCGATGTTGCGGGTGCATCGCTTGTCACGGATATCTCCGGCGCGCTGTTCTGGGACGAGCAGCGCCTGCTCGTCGTCTCCGACCTGCATCTGGAAAAAGGCTCGAGCTTCGCCGCGCGAGGTGTACTGCTGCCGCCTTACGACACCGTCGCGACACTCGGTCGCCTCGCGGCGGTGATCGCGCGGCACGATCCGCGGATCGTGATCGCACTCGGCGACAGCTTTCACGATCGCTGCGCGCACGAGCGCTTGTCGATTGAGGATCGCGGCGCCATGACCACGCTCCAGACCGGCCGCGACTGGATCTGGATCTCGGGCAATCACGACCCGGCGCTGCCGCGCGATCTCGGCGGTACCGTTGCCGACGAGATCGCGATCGGCCCGATCACTTTTCGCCACGAGCCGACCGGCGCGCATGGCGAGATCGCCGGCCATCTCCATCCGAAGGCGCGCATCACCGCACGCGGCCGTTCGATGGAGCGGCGCTGCTTCGCCTCGGACGGGATGCGCGCCGTGATGCCGGCCTTCGGCGCCTATGCCGGCGGCCTCAGCATCCGCGACGCCGCGTTTGCACGTGTGTTCGGCGCGCGCCACTTCACCGCGCATCTCCTCGGCGACCGCCGCGTCCACGCGATTGCCGCATCGCGGTGTTGTTGATGCACTTCGTAGGGTGGGTTAGCGAAGCGTAACCCACCTCTTTCGTTTCCGCGGAGACAAACAGTGGTGGGTTACGCCTTCCGCTAACCCACCCTACGCATCGCGCAAGATCAAGCCGCCTTCGCCTGCACCGTATCGCAGAACTCGGCCAAGCGATCCGCAAGTCGCAGCGTGGCCGGGCTCGCGCCCGGCGAGGCCATCAGTGCGACCTCCGTCCTGTTGATTGGCGCAAAGCCGTCCTTTGCGGTCAGGACGCGGTGATCGGACTGGATCGCCATTTCCGAGAGAATGCTCAGGCCCATGCCGGCGGCGACGGCGGCCTGGATGCCGGCGAGGCTCGATGACGTATAGGCCATGTGCCAGGGCCGGCCGGCGCTTTCGAGCGCGTGGATGGCGCCGGCGCGGTAGAGGCAGCCGAGCGGAAAGCCGATCAGTGGCACCGACGACGCCTTCGCGTCGATCGGATGGCTCTTGCTGGTCACCCAATGCACCCGCTCCGGCCACACCGCAATCGCCCCCTTCTCGCCGGCCTCGCGCTTGTACAGCGCAAGATCGAGTTCGCCGCGTTCGAGATCGCGGGACAGGTTCTTGCTCTGGTCGGCGCGCACGTCGAGCCGCAGGCCCGGATGCGAGCGCGAGAACGCGCCAAGCAGCTTCGCCAGCCGATAGGCGGCGAAATCCTCGGGGATGCCCAGCCGGATCGCGCCTTCGCTGCCCGGCTGGCCGAGCACGTCGCGCGCCTCCTCGGCGAGCGACAGCAGGCGCCGCGCGTAGGACAACAACCGCTCGCCGGCCTCGGTCGGGCGCACGTCCTTGCCGTCACGGTGCAGCAGCACCTGGCCGACGTCCTCTTCCAGCCGCTTGATCTGCTGGCTGACCGTCGATTGCGTGCGATGGACGCGTTCGCTGGCGCGGGTGAAGCCGCCGGCATCGACCACCGAGACGAAGCTGCGCAGAAGCTCCAGATCGAGCATTTGCCGCCTCCATTCGAAAATCCACTGTATGATAGTAAATCATTTAATTTCCAAATGACAAGGGGACTCCCTAGATCGAGGGCTCAGGAGAATGCCAAGAGAAACTGCCATGTCGCTCGCCCCCTCGATCGCCATCCCCCGCGCCCGCTTCAATCCGCTGCCGCTTTACATCGGCCTGTTCTGCCTGCTCTGGAGCTTTGCCTTCGTCGCCGGCAAGATCGGCGTCACCGACTGCCCGCCGCTGATCCTGCTCGCGGCGCGCTTTTCGCTCGCCGGCATCTTGATCCTCGGCGTCTCGGCGCTGCGCCGCGATGCGTGGGAGATGACCTGGCGTGACGCCGCAATGTTCGCCGTGCTCGGCATAGCCAACAACGCGCTCTATCTCGGGCTCGGCTATACCGGCCTGCAATCGGTCTCCGCCGGCCTCGGCGGATTGATCGTCTCGGCCAATCCGGTGTTCACCGCGGCGCTCGCCGCGCTGCTGCTCGGCGAGGGCATGACCTGGCGCAAGGCGAGCGGCCTGCTGCTCGGCGTTGTCGGGGTCACCTTCATCGTCTGGCATCGCCTCGCGGTCGGCACCGACAGCCTACACGGTATCGCCTTCACGCTGGCCTCGCTCGCCTCCATCGTCGCCGGCACCATTTTGTTCAAGCTGTTCGCGCCGAAGGGGAGCTTATGGATCGGCAACGGCATCCAGAACATTGCCGCCGGGATCGTGCTCACGCCGATCGCGCTTGGTTTCGCCGATATCCGCGCCATCCAGTACACGCCTGGTTTGATCGGCGCCTTCGCCTTCCTGGTGCTCGGCGGCTCGATCCTCGCTTATCTGCTCTGGTTCCATCTCCTGAAAGTGTGTGGCGCGACCGCGGCCAGCGCCTATCATTTCCTGATGCCGCCGCTCGGCATGCTGTTCGCGTTCCTCGTGTTGGGGGAGCATGTCGAGGCGCGCGATCTCCTGGGGATCCTTCCGGTGGCGATCGGCATTTATCTCGTGACGCGGCCCGCCCAAACCGTCGTGACCAAGTCCGTCTCGTAACAAGTCCGCCTCGTAACAGGAGTCCGCCATGCCCATCTCCATTACCCTGATCGGCGGCCCGACCGCGCTGATCGAGATCGACGGCTTTCGGCTCCTCACCGATCCGACCTTCGATGGTCCCGGCGCCTATCAACTGCCGCACGTCAAGCTTGAGAAGACGATCGGCCCCGCGCTGAAGGCCGACGCGATCGGCCCGGTGGATGCGGTGCTGCTGAGCCACGACCAGCACTCGGACAACCTCGACAATTCCGGCCGTGAACTCCTCTTCAAGATGAAACGCGTGCTGACGACGGAAGCGGGCGCAAAGCGGCTCGGCGGTCACATCGAAGGCCTTGCGCCCTGGGACACGACGCAAGTGAGGGATCGCGATGGCAACACGCTGACCATCACCGCAACGCCCGCACGCCATGGTCCAGCAGGCATCGAGCCGCTGTCGGGGGACGTCATCGGCTTCGTGGTGTCCTCCAGCAACAAGGACAGTCGCGCGATCTATATCAGCGGCGACACCACCTGGTTCGATGGTGTTGCGGAAGTCGCGCGCCGTTTCGATTGCGGCGTGGTGCTGCCGTTTGCCGGCGCTGCGCAGACGCGCGGGCCGTTCCATCTCACCATGGACACCAACGACACCGTCGAGACTGCGCGCGCCTTTCCCGATGCGGTGATCGTTCCCGTCCATACCGAAGGCTGGGCGCATTTCCGTCAGAACGGCGAGGATTTGCGCAAGACCTTCGACGTCCTCGGCTTCGGCCCACGCCTGCGCCTGCTCGAGCCCGGCGTGCCCACGGTGATCGAGGCGCCTTAGATTCTTCTGTCATGCCCCGGCTTGACCGGGGCATCCAGTACTCCGCGGCCGTTGTTGCGAGAGCGAGGTCGCCAACGCTGGCCTCTGGAATACTGGGTCGCCCGGTCAAGCCGGGCGACGACGAGTGGAGAGAGCGTAGCCCCCCTCAATCCTTCCTGAACACGATTGACGCGGACCAGCCGCACATCAGCGCCAGGGCAGCGGTGACGAGGCCGTAGATGAATCCGTTCTGCCGCGCGCTCGTGGCGACGAACTGCTCGAAGCCGACCTTGACGATCTCGAACGCCGTCTCGGTCTTGGTCACGAGCGCGCCGCCCGCGAACAGTTTTATCTCGACCTCATAGGTCCCGATCGGGACCTCGGCGGGCAGCGGAATGCCGGTGCGGAACAGCGTCGGCGTCAGGAACGTCACTGCGGACGGATCCTCGCGGTAGAGCCCGCGCTGCGTGCGCAAGCGGATGAAGGCGCTGCGGAACGCGTCGTCCGGTACCACGTCGGCATAATCGGAGCCGACGCGCTGCGTCAGCAGCACGTTGTTGAGCCCGATCTGCTGGCGCCGCGCGATCTCGGGCGAGGTGATCTGGTCGAAGGGGCGATTGGCGAACAGCGCGAGATAGCTCGGCACCTGCAAAAATTGCCGGTAATCGGTGTTGATCCAGATGCCGAACCTTCGCTCCTTGCGCCGCGTCACCATGTCGGCGCGCGGGCCCAGCACGGTGACGACGAGATCGTAGGCATTGCGATTGGCTGGCGTCGCCGCATCCCTCTCCACCGAGCCGAACAGCACCAGCTCCTCGCCGGAATAGTTTGGTGTCACGGTGACGCGGTGGTTGGAGACCGACACGATCAGCCGCTCGGCGCGCGCGGCGCCGCCGGGCAGCAGCATCATGAGAGCCGCCAGGAAATTGGCGATGATTGCGCGCGCGATCATCCCGTCACCCCGATCTCGCGGATGGTGAAGAGATCTTCGGGGCGGAGCACGAGCTCGACCGCAAAGCGCAAGCCGACGGCGAGGATGAGCAGGCCCAGCAGAAGCCGCAACTGCTCACCGCGAATCTTCTGGCCGGCGCGCGCGCCAAATTGTGCACCGGTGACGCCGCCGACCATGAGGATCAGCGCCAGCACCGCATCGACCAGATGATTGGTTACCGCATGCAGCATGGTCGCGAACAGCATGGTGACCAGCGTCAGGATCATCGAGGTCCCGATCACCGTCGAGGTCGGCACCCGCAGCAAATAGATCATGATCGGCACCAGGATGAAGCCGCCGCCAATGCCCATGACGGCACCAATGAAGCCGATGATGATGCCGACCACGACGACAGGGATCACCGACAGATAGATCTTCGAGCGCTTGAAGCGCATCTTCAGCGGCAGGCCGTGAATCCAGTTGTGCGTGCGCCGCAGCGGTACGGCGCCGCGCCGGGTCCGCATCATCGCGCGCAGGCCTTCCGAGAACATCAGGCTGCCCACCGTCGTCAGCAGCACCACGTAGGAGAGCGCGATCATCAGGTCGAGCTGGCCGAGTGCGCGCAGCTGCGTGAAGGTCCACACCCCGAGCGCGGTGCCCGTCACGCCGCCCAATAGCAGGACTGTCGCCAGAGCCGGGTCGATTGCGCGTCGTCGCCAATAGGAGATCGCGCCGGAAAAGGACGAGGCCGCGATGTGGCTCGCGACGGACGCGACCGCGACCGCGGGCGCAATGCCGATGAAGATCAGCAGCGGCGTCATCAGGAATCCGCCGCCGATCCCGAACATGCCCGAGACGAAACCGACCGCGGCGCCCATCGCGAGCACCAGGAACACATTGACCGGAAGATCAGCGATCGGGAGGTAAAGCTGCATCGGGCACGTTCCGGCGAGATGGATCAAGCATGATCCGGAAAAGTGTGACGCGGTTTTCCGATAAGATCATGCTCCATTTGCGGAATGCTCGCGGGAAGGCAGAACGATTGCCGCGTCCCTCATTAGCCGAATTTGGCGGGCCGCGGGACAAGGAATCTTGCGGCGTGCGGCGTTTTCGCCCGTGGTCCGATCGGGATCGCTCGGCGTGGTGAATAGTTCAGATTAACGCGAGCCGATCCTCACCGCTTGCCGACGGGATCAGTGATCAGACTCATCGCCAGGGCCCGGTCGGGCGCGAGCCATCGCACTTCCCTGGTTTGCGACATGGCCTCGACGATCTCGGAGGAGATGCCCATGCGCGTCACATAGCCGAGCACTGCGCCGGCCGTGCGCTGGGCGTCGGCGATGGGGTCACTGCCCGGTGCACTGTTCGTGAAGCGATGAACCCCAAGCGCCGATCCCTCAACGCCATAGCGAATCTTGCCGCCGGCATAGACGAGCACGCAGGCGCTGGCGCAATAGGCCGGCCGCACACGGCCCGAGGCGTCGGCGACACCAACGGCGGTCGATAGCCCGCGCGCACGGATCGTTTCGCCCATGATGACGGCCTGGTTGAGGTTGCCACCCGGCGAGGATAGCAGGACGAGCTCGCCGGGAGCGAGATGCGCGTCGTCCAGCCGGTCACGCAGCCAGCTCGCGGCCGCCGGCCCGATCTCGCCGCTGACGGCGAGTGCGCGCCGGCCACGCGCGGCGCCGCCGAGATCGACATTGGCGATGACGGTCGAACTCAGGCTCGGCGACACATACTGGTCCCTCCAGTAGGCCCAGGCCTCGGGCCGCGACATGTCGCGATAGGCACGGATGAGCACACCCGAGGACAGGAGCAGAAAGATGACGACCGACCAGAACAGCCGCCTGCGCGCCGGCAGGGGCGCCGGCCGCTCGACTGTGAGTCGTGGGGCCTCAGCGCGCGAGGGCGCAATGCGCGGACCGGTGGGAGAGCTGCGGAAGGAGCTTTCCTCCCGGCGATCAGTCTCGGACAAGGGGACCTCTTGCTGCTGGACACCGCGCAGGTGTCACGCAGTTCTACACGGCATCGGCAGAGAGGTATACGACGACGCAACCGCACGTCGCGACGTGATGTTGTCCTAGAACGAGATGAGATTGCGAACCACGAGGGAGGTGCGCTCCCTCTCCCGCTTGCGGGGAGAGGTGCAGCGAGCCTGCGGCCAGATCGACTAATTCTCTTGGCGCTTTAATGCGCCAGCAAGGCCTGGCGCTTGGTCGCAACAGGCTTGGGCGCGGGCTTGGTGCTGGCCTGCGCCGGGGCGCTGTCCCAGCCGCCGGCGGGGGCTGCGACGTTGACGGCATCGTCCGGCTGCGGCTCCGCGCTGAAGGTCTGGATCGCGAGCTTGGCGGCGGCGAGCGACTGCGGGTCGAGCCGTTTGGCAACGTCGTCGCGCTTGGTCGCTGCATCGGCGTCGCCCTGCGCGGCAGCGAGGCTGAACCATTTGTAGGACTCGGCCAGATTCTGTTCGACGCCGATCCCGCGGGCATAGAGGATGCCGAGATTGTACTGGCTGTCGGCGACGCCGCGATCGGCGGCCTTGCGGAACCAGAGCGACGCGCTCTTGTAATTGGGGCCGCGTCCGCCGCCATCGGCGTCGAGCACGGCGAGATTGTGCATGGCCTTGGCGTTGCCGCGCTCGGCAGCCTGCGTGTAGTAGCGGCGGGCGATGTCGGCGTCCTTCTGCACGCCGAGGCCCTTCTCATAGAGCGTGCCGAGCCGGAAGGTCGCAAGCACCACGCCGGCCTGCGCCGCGCGGTCATACCATTTGACGGCTTCCTCGTAGTTTGCAGCCACGCCTTTGCCTTCGGCGAAGCGCAAGCCGATCTCGTAGGCCGCGGTCGCATCGCCCTTCATCGCGGCGGCGCGCAGCACCGGACCGCCGATGCCGTCGGCCAGCCGCTCGCTCGGCGGCACCTGGACGGTGCCGAGCCGCGCGCGCGACGGCGTCGTCGGGATCGCGCCGGTGATATCGCTATTGCCGGACGCCGGCTGCGCAGTCACTGCCGGTGGGGGCGGAATCTCGACCGACGCGGCGCTGCCGGAAGAGGCGGGAACTGCATTGTTCAGGGATTGCCGGCCGAGCGGGGTCGGCGAGGTCATGGACGGCGTGACCTGCTCGGGCACGGCGGGTTTCGCACTGCTCTCGGCGGGGGCAGGAGCTTGCGGCGCCGGCGCGCTTGCGGGGGTCTCCATCGCCGGCACCGGCGGGGCGCTGCCGCCGCCATCGAGCAGGTTCATCGCCATCTTGAAGGTGCCGAGCACGATCACGACCACGCTCGCGCCAACCAGCAGCGAGCGGATCTTCGAGGTGATGGTCGAGCCTTCCTTGCTCTTGTCCTTGGCGGCGCCGCCCGCGGCCGCCTTGCCACCACGGCCGGGCTTCTCGGGCTGCGCCGCGGCGGCCTGCGCGGCCCGGCGTGCGGCGGCGATGAAGCTCGACGACGACACCGGTTCCTTGGGCGGGGCGGGAATTTCGCTGATCGCGCTTTCGGACGCGGCAATGCGCTCCGACGGCGTGGCGGCGCGGCCGCTCGGCCGCGTGCCCGGCTCCAGCGGATGATCCGGCGGCAGCTCGGGCGCGATCGCAGCGCGCGCAGGCGCGGCATGCGGCTCGAGGATTTCGCTGATCGCGCGCGGCGGAACAGGCGGTGCTGCCGGCACCGGCGGCGGAGCAACCGGCGTTGCGGCGTGGAATTCGCGTGGCGCGGCGACGAAGGCCGCTTGCGCTGCGGCCGGATTGGGCAAATCGGGCTTGATGTCGGCCTTGATGTCGGCCTTGGGCAGCTGCTGCGATGGCATCACGCTGCGCGCCGGTTCGGCCGGCATCGCCGGTGCTGCGAAGTTCTGCGGCGCGGCCTGAGGCGGCGCGCTGCGCACCGCGCGCAGGTCGCCCTCGATCATCGAAAGGCGATCGACGACATGGCCGAGCGTGCTGTGCACGGCTTCGAGCGAGTCCTGCGTGTGGCGGTTGGTTTCGGCCTGGCTGAAGCGGATGTCGGAGAGCTCGCGCTTGACGAGATCGACCACGCCGGAATCGGAGGCCGGTGCCGAGCTGCGGCTCTCGGCGAGCGCGGCGTAAGTCGCCTGCTGCCGCTCAAGGTGCCGCAAGATGTCGTGCAGGCCGTCTTCTACGCGGCTCAAATTGCCATTGCGCGGATCCGACGCAGCCTCGATCCGCTCCAGGAGATACGACACGCGCTGCTCGAGATGCGCGAAGGTGGAGGCGGAGTCGCCGCCGACCTGCATGCGGTCGAAGCGATCGGACAGCGCGCGGATCGCGTTTTCCAGATGCTCGCTGCTTTCGGACGGCGCAGGACGCTCGCGCGTCTCCAGCGCCGCGGTGAGCGCGGCGATGCGCTGCTCCAGCACCGCAAAACCGTCGCTGTTGGGGGCGGATGGGCGGGTGATCTGGTCGACCTTGGACGACAGCAGCTGCACGTCCTCGGACAGCCGTGCCAGCGCCTCGTTGGAGGCGACGTTGGACACGATGCCGCGCAGCGCCGAGATCGCGCCTTCGAGCTGCTGCACCGTGCCGGGATCGTCACTGGCGCGCAGGATCAGGTCGAGCTTGGCGCCGAGGTTGCGGATCGCCTCGTCATAGCCGGTGAGCTGCTCGGCCGGCGTCAGCGTGCGCAGCACCTGCTTGATTTCGGACAGCGCGTGCTCGACACCGGCGAGCGCCTGGCCGTCGGTGCTGGAGGTGCGCGTCTCGTCGATGCGACGATGCAGCGAGCGGATCTCGTTCTCGATCGATTCGATCGCGCGGCGCGGCATCGCCTCGGTGATGGCGTGGCGGATCTCCGCAAGCTCGTTGCGGAACGCGGTGATCGACTGCTCGATGTGATCGGGGCGCTGCATCGCCTCGATCTGGCTGGTGATCTTGAGGAGATGCCGTTCGAGCGCGGAGAAGTCGGGCCCCGGCGGCGGAGGCGGCGGTGCGTAGGCTTGGGTAGCGGGCGCCGGGGGCGGAGACATGTGAGGCGCCAAGGGATTGGGAGGCGCCAAGGGAGGTGACATGGCGGGAGCCATCGGCGCGGCGGGTGCGATCGAGGGTGCTGCGCGCGGCGGAATCTGCCGGGGCACAAAGCTGTCGAGCTCGTTCTGCCGCGCGGTGATTTCGGCCACCGCAACGTCGAGCGAGGCGGGGCTGAGCGGCGGCGAGTTGCGATAGACCTGCGCTGCCGCGCGCTCGACCATCTCGGCCTGGCGCTGGCGCGTATCGACCGGGGCGGGCCGCGGTGCCTGCTGGCCCTGCGGCCGCGAGATCTGCGACAGCCGCGCATCGAGCCGCGAGATCGCGTCGTTCAACTGGCGCGCGACGCCCTGCTCGCGCGAGGTGTCCTGACGCGAAGTGTCCTGACGCGAAGTGTCCTGGCGCGGCACGGGCTTTGAGATCCGTTCGATCTGTTGGGTGATCGCATCCAGCCGCTGGTGGATGTCGGCGACGTCGCGGCTTTCCTGACTCGGTGCTTGGCTCAGTGCCTGCGGGGCTTGCGGACGCTGCTCGTAAGGTCCGCGGTAGTTCGGCGGGGTCGTGTCGCCGAGGGTGGAGTTCAGCCAATCGTTGAGTGACATGCCGGCACGGCGCGCTGCTGCTTCGGCGCGCTCCCTGACGGATGGATCAATGCCGTCAACACTCCACGATACGCGCGAATTCATGACTTCTGTCCGGTTCCGACTTCGGCACCCCACCCGATGCCTCCAGCTTCCCCGCGCGTCCCAGTTGTAGAGACAATTCCATTCGGCGCGGGTCGTCTGCCTCAAAAACCGACTTTTCTCTGTTACGGTAAATAACGGGTTAAGGAAGCCGTCGCCGCCGTCTTAAAGTTGGGCGCGGGGAACAAGAGGGGCCGAGAGACCTTGGTGGTTCGTCGTGCAAGGGTGGCCCGCCACATTCACCGGTGTCATGCCCCGGCTTGACCGGGGCATCCAGTACGCCGCGGCCTCTCGGCCCTAGCTGCGCTGCCTCTGGAATACTGGATCGCCCGCTTTCGCGGGCGATGACAGCGGAGTGGGTTGGCGGCAATCGGGCTTTGGAGACGCTATCGTCAGCCCTTCTCGCGCTTGCCCCCGTCGATCGGCACCACGGTGCCGCGCGCGTTCATGGTCGACAGTGCCTCGAGGGTCTCTTCGCAGAAATCGGCCACCATCTGCTCGTGCCGCGCGCCAAGGCGGAGCAGCAGCAGATTGCCGAGGTCGAGCACGCCCGATGCCTCGCCGTCCGGAAAGCGCTTCTTCAGGATGCGCTCGTAGTTCTCGTGGCGGTCGCGGTGGTGCTCGAGCCGGGCCATCAGGTCGGTGCGCAGGGGCTCGATGTCGAGGCTGTCGAGGGCGTGGAGGCGGACCAGGAGGTCGTCCTTGATTGAGGGCGGTGTGCTCGGCCGCGCGGCCCAGTGCCGCAGCGCTGTTCGTCCCTCCTCGGTGAGCGTATAAACCAGCTTGTTGGGCTTGCCGGATTGCACGACCTCGCGGCCCTGGATGTAGCCGCGGTCGCGCAGCTTGGACAGTTCGCGATAGATCTGCTGGTGATCGGCCTTCCAGAAGAAGCCGATCGAGGAGTCGAACGTCTTGGCGAGCTCGTAGCCCGTCATCGGACGTTCCGTCAGGCATGCGAGGATTGCGTCGCCCAGCGCCATGACACCGGCTCCTTCAAGAAGTCCCGACCAATTGACTTGACTTTATGCATATCGGCGCATATGCGTCAATGTGCATATGCGGGCGGGCCGATTGCCTAGCCGGCGTCAGCCTTCGCGCTACTTTGCATGGGGTTGTTTTCAAGTTTTTGCCACGGCCTTTATCAAGGGAGGCACCCTGAGAATGACCGGCCTCGATTCCTGGTACGGCTACATGAAGTCCCATAACCGCGCCGCGCTGTGGGACCTGCTTCACCCCGATGCCATCTTCGAAAGTCCCGTCGTGCACACGCCGCAGCGCGGGCGCGACATCACCTTCAAATATCTGTCGAGCGCCGAGAAGGTGCTCGGCGGCCCCGGCTTCAGCTATGTCGGCGAGTGGCGAAGCGCGAGCGGCGCCGTGCTCGAATTCAAGACCATGATCGATGGCATCGAGATCAACGGCGTCGACATCATCACCTTCGACAACGAGGGCCGCATCACGCATTTCAAGGTGATGGTGCGTCCGCTCAAGGCCATCAACATGCTGCACCGCTTGATGGCGGAGCAGCTCGCCGCACAACAATGACGCTGCCCTGCGGTTGCGGAAACGGTTAGACTCGCGACAAAGACTGCGCCTCAGGGCGTTTTTCAAGAATACCACCACTTAACGGCCCCATGCCGGGAGAACGCCATGCCGATCTATAAAGCCCCCGTCGAAGACGTGAATTTCCTCTTCAACGACGTCTTCCAGATCGACCGCTACGACAACCTGCCGGGCTTCTCCGACGCGTCGAGCGACGTGCGCGAGGCGATCCTGGGCGAAGCCGCCAAGCTCGCCGAAGAGGTGCTCCAGCCGCTGAATCGCGTTGGTGATCTCGAAGGCTGCAAGCGCGCCGACGACGGCAGCGTCACCACGCCGAAAGGTTTCAAGGACGCCTTCAGGCAGCTCGCCGAGGGCGGCTGGCTCGGCCTCTCCGTGCCGACCGAATTTGGCGGGCAGGGCCTGCCGGTGGCGCTGAGTCAGGCGGTCAACGAATTCCAGTGCTCGGCCAACATGGCTTTCGCGATGTACGGCGGTCTGACCATGGGCGCGACCGCAGCGCTGCTGGTGCACGGCAGCCCCGAGCAGAAGAAGACCTACGTTCCGAAGATGGTGGCTGGCGAATGGACCGGCACCATGAACCTGACCGAGCCGCATTGCGGCACCGACCTCGGCATGCTCCGCACCAAGGCGGTGCGCCAGGCCGACGGCAGCTTCAAGATCACGGGCACGAAGATCTTCATCTCGGCCGGCGAGCATGATCTCGCTGGCAACATCATCCACCTCGTGCTCGCTCGCATCGAGGGTGCGCCTGCCGGCATCAAGGGCGTATCGCTGTTCGTGGTGCCCAAGTTCCTGGTCAACGCTGACGGCTCCGTCGGTGCACGCAACGGCGTGGTCTGCGGCTCGATCGAGCACAAGATGGGCATCCACGGCAATTCCACCTGCGTGATGAACTACGACAACGCCACCGGCTGGCTGATCGGCGAAGAGAACAAGGGCATGCAGGGCATGTTCGTGATGATGAACGAGGCCCGCCTCGGCGTCGCCGTGCAGGGTCTCGCGCAGTCGGAAGTCGCCTACCAGAACGCAGTCGCCTATGCCCGCGAGCGTGTCCAGGGCCGCGCGCTCACCGGCGCGAAGGCGCCGGACAAGCCGGCCGATCCGATCATCGTGCATCCCGACGTGCGCCGCACGCTGCTGTCGATCCGCGCCTTCAACGAGGCCGCGCGTGCCTTCGTGGTGTGGACCGCGCTGAAGAGCGACGTCGCCCACCGCTCCGAGGATCCCAAGGACCGCCAGGCCGCCGACGATCACATGGGCCTGATGACCCCCGTGCTGAAGGGCTTCCTCACCGACTACGGCTTTTCCAACGCGGTGCAGGCGCAGCAGATGTATGGTGGCCACGGCTACATTGCCGAGCAGGGCATGGAGCAGTTCGTGCGCGATGCGCGCATTGCCATGATCTATGAAGGCGCCAACGGCATCCAGGCGCTCGACCTCGTCGGCCGCAAGCTGCCGCGCGACGGTGGCCGCGCCATCATGACGTTCTTCGGCGAGGTGATGGGCTTTGCCAAGGAGAACGGCGGCGACGAGGCGCTGAAGCCGTTTGTCGCTCCACTCTCGACCGCGCTCGGCCATCTGCAGCAGGCCACCACCTGGCTGATGCAGAACGCGATGGCGAAGCCAGACAATGCCGGTGCCGCCGCAACCGATTACTTGCACCTCTTCGGCTTCGTTGCGCTCGGCTACATGTGGGCGCGGATGGCCAAGGTCACGCAGGCCAAGATTGCCGAGTCCGGGGCTACGCCCTATCTGTCCACCAAGCTCGTCACCGGCCGCTTCTTCATGGAGCGGATGCTGCCGGAGACCGCCGCCAACCTCGCGCGCATCCAGGCCGGCTGCGCCACCGTCATGGAACTGCCGGCGGAAGCATTTTAAAGCCCGCTTCCGTCGCCAGGTCCCAATCGCATCTAGACATCACATCAGGAGGGCGTCATGCCTGAGGCATTCATTTACGACCACGTTCGCACGCCGCGCGGCCGCGGCAAGCCGGACGGCGCGCTGCATGAGGTCACCGCGCTGGCGCTCGCCACCGTGCCGCTGCAGGCGCTGAAGGAGCGCAACAACCTGCCCGTGGACTCCGTCGATGACGTCGTGCTCGGCGTGGTCGATCCGGTCGGCGAAGCCGGCAGCGACATCGCGCGCTTTGCGGCGCTCAAAGCCGGCCTCGGTGAAGCCGTCCCCGGCGTGCAGATCAGCCGCTTCTGCGCCTCCGGCCTCGATGCCGTGAACTTCGCTGCTGCCCAGGTCATGAGCGGCCAACATGAGCTGGTGATCGGCGGCGGCGCCGAATCCATGAGCCGCGTCGGCATCGGCGCCTCCGGCGGTGCATGGCCGATGGACCCCTCGATGGCCGTGCCGGCCTATTTCATGCCGCAGGGCGTCTCGGCCGATCTGATCGCCACCAAGTACGGCTTCTCCCGCGACGACGTCGACGCCTACGCCGTGCAAAGCCAGCAGCGCGCCGGCAAGGCCTGGGACGAAGGTCGCTTCAACAAGTCGGTCGTTCCGGTGAAGGACATCAACGGACTCACCATCCTCGCCAAGGATGAGCATATGCGGCCCACCACGACGATGCAGTCGCTGGCGCAGCTCCAGCCGTCCTTCACCATGATGGCGCAGATGGGCGGCTTCGATGCGGTTGCGGTCCAGTCGCATCCGGAGATCGAGCGCGTCAATTACGTGCATCACGCCGGCAACTCTTCCGGAATCGTCGACGGCGCCGGCGCCGTGCTGCTCGGCAGCAAGGAGGCGGGCGCGAAATACGGCATGAAGCCGCGTGCAAAGATCCGCGCCTTCGCCAACATCGGCTCGGAGCCTGCGATGATGCTGACCGGCCCGGTGGACGTCACTGAAAAGCTGTTTGCGCGCTCTGGCATGAAGAAGTCGGACATCGACCTGTTCGAGCTCAACGAGGCCTTCGCTTCCGTCGTGCTGCGCTATATCCAGGCCTTCGACATCGACAACGCCAAGATCAACGTCAATGGCGGCGCGATCGCGCTCGGCCATCCCCTTGGCGCCACCGGCGCGATGATCCTGGGCACCGTGCTCGACGAGCTCGAGCGCACCAACAAGTCGACCGCGCTGGTGACGCTGTGCATCGGCGGCGGTATGGGCACCGCGACCATCATCGAGCGGGTGTGACGAGCTGCCGTAGGGTGGGCAAAGCGAAGCGTGCCCACCACTGATGTCTCCGCGAATGATGGTGGGCACGGCGCGAGCGCGCCTTTGCCCACCCTACGAGATCCAGAGTCAACCGCCAGCGCCTGAGATCGGCAGCCGGCACCGAGGAGCAACCAACATGGCTTACAAGAACTTCAAGGTTGAGACCGACGCCGACGGCATCGCGCTCGTCACCTGGGACATCCCGGGTCGTTCGATGAACGTGCTCGACGAAACCTCGACCAGCGAGCTCGATGCGATCGTGAAAGAGACCACGGCGGATGCCGCCGTGAAGGGCGTCGTCATCACCTCCAGCAAGGAGGCGTTCTGCGCCGGCGCCGATCTGTCGATGCTCGAGGGCATGAACCAGGCCTACGCAAAGGTCCTCAAGGAGCAGGGCGAGACGGCCGCGAACCAGATGCTGTTCGACCAGAGCCGGCGCTTCTCGCAGGTGCTGCGCTCCATCGAAACCTCCGGGAAGCCGTGGGCGGCCGCGATCAACGGGCTGGCGCTCGGCGGCGGCTTCGAGATCACGCTGTGCTGCCACTATCGCGTGGCGGCGGAGAATCCCAAGACGCGCCTCGGCCTGCCTGAGGTCAAGGTCGGCCTGTTCCCCGGCGCCGGCGGCACGCAGCGCGTGCCGCGCCTGGTGCCGCCGCAGGATGCCATGACCATCTTGCTCAAGGGCGATCCCGTCGCGCTCGACAAGGCCAAGCAACTCAACCTGATCCACGCCATCGTTCCCGCGGCCGATCTGATCAAGGCGGCAAAGGATTGGATCAAGGGCGGCGGCAAGGCGGTCGCGCCCTGGGACGAAAAGGGCTTCAAGCTGCCCGGTGGCCCGGTGTTCTCCAAGAACGGCATGATGATGTTCCCGGCCGGCAACGCCATCTACCGCCGCGAGACCTACGATAATTATCCCGCCGCGCGCGCGATCATGAGCTGCGTCTATGAAGGTCTGCAGTTGCCGATCGACGCCGCATTGCGCGTCGAGTCGCGCTACTTCACCTCGGTGCTGCGCTCGAAGGAAGCGGCGGCCATGATCCGCAGCCTGTTCCTGTCGATGCAGGAGCTGAACAAGGGGGCGCGCCGTCCGAAGGATGTGCCGCCGACCAAGGTGAAGAAGATCGCCGTGATCGGCGCCGGCTTCATGGGCGCGAGCGTCGGCTACGTTTCGGCCCGCGCAGGTCTTGACGTCGTGCTGATCGACCGCGACCAGGAAAGTGCCGACAAGGGCAAGGCGCATGCCCAGAAGGTGATCGAGGAGCAGATCAAGAAGGGGCGCGCCAAGCCCACGGATGCCGAGGCGCTGCTCGCGCGCATCATGCCGACCGCGGACTATGCCGCGTTGAAGGACGTCGACCTCGTCATCGAGGCCGTCTTCGAGGACCGTAAGGTCAAGGCGGACACCTTCGCCAAGGCGCAGGAATATCTCAAGCCTGACGTGATCTTCGCGTCGAACACGTCCACGCTGCCGATCACCTCGCTGGCCGAGAGCTTCAAGGACCAGGGCAAGTTCGTCGGCATCCACTTCTTCTCGCCGGTCGAGAAGATGATGCTGGTCGAGATCATCCTTGGCAAGAACACCGGCGACGTCGCGCTGGCAACTGCGCTCGACTACGTCCGCACCATCGGCAAGACGCCGATCGTCGTGAACGATAGCCGCGGCTTCTTCGCCAACCGCTGCGTCGGCCGCTACGTCGCCGAAGGCAACGAGATGTTCCTCGAAGGCGTCCCGCCGGCGATGATCGAGAATTGCGCCAAGATGGCCGGCATGCCGGTCGGCCCGCTCTCGCTGTCCGACGAAGTCGCGCTCGACCTCGGCCTGAAGATCATGAAGGCGACGGAGGCCGATCTCGGCCCCAACGCCATCAACCCCGATCAGAAGAAGCTGATGGTGGAGATGGTCGAGACGCAGGGCCGCCTGGGACGCAAGAACAGCAAGGGCTTCTACGACTATCCGGAGAAGGGCAAGGGCCAGAAGAGCCTGTGGCCGGGGTTGTCAGCGCTCCAGCCGAAGCAGCTCGACCCCGACACACTCGACGTCGAGGAGCTCAAGCAGCGCTTCCTGGTGGTGCAGGCGGTGGAAGCCGCGCGCACGGTGGAGGATCACGTCATCACCGATCCCCGTGAAGCGGACGTTGGCTCGATCCTCGGCTTCGGCTTTGCGCCGTTCACCGGCGGTACGCTGTCCTACATCGACTTCATGGGCACGAAGAAGTTCGTCGAGCTCTGCCACAGGCTGGAAGCCAAGTACGGCTCCCGCTTCACCCCGCCGAAGCTGCTCGAGGAGATGGCGGCAAAGGGCGAGACCTTCTACGGCCGCTTCGCGCCGAAGAAGTCGGCGGCGTAAGCCCGTTACCCCGTCTAGCATCCTCGATAGTCAAAAGGCCGGATCGTCGATCCGGCCTTTTCTTGTCCGTGGTCGTGACGGCTCACGCCGCCTGCAAGAGCCCTTCGCGCTTCAGCGCTTCCTGCACCTTCGGCCGCGCGGCGACGCGAGCCTTGTAGGTGAGAAGGTTCGTGAGGGCCGAGAGGTCGAACTTCAGCCGCTCCGCCCAGGTCAGCATGGTGAAGAGATACCCGTCGGCGACGGTGAACTGCTGGCCCATCAAATAGTCGCGACCGGTGAGCTGGCCGTCGATATATTTCAACTTGCCCATCACGCGATCCCTGAAGAACGCCTTGGCATCGTCGGCCAGCACCGGCGAGAACAGCGGACCAAAGCTCTTGTGCACCTCCGAGGTGAGGAAGTTCAGCCACTCCAGCAGCTTGTAGCGCTCGGAACTGTCGCGCGCGGGCACCAGGCCCTTGGCCGAGGCCTGATCGGCGATCATCTGGACAATGACCGGGCCTTCGGTCACGATCTCACCGCTATCGAGACCGAGCGCCGGTACCTGGCCCTTCGGGTTGACCTTCAGAAAATCCTCACCGTTTTCGAGCTTCTTGGCGCGGATATCGACCTTGACGAGTTCGTAGGGCAGGTCGGCTTCGAGGAGGGCGATGTGGGGAGACAACGAGCACGCTCCCGGCGAGTAATAGAGTTTCATAGAATTTTCTCCTCTCGATGGTTGGTTGGGGCGGAAGAACGCCTACATGCATTTGCATGGAATAGTCAAGATTGATGCAGGTGCATCAAGTGCGCTAAGAACGGGCTACTTCACTTGAGCGGGACCATGAAACGCAAACCATCAACCGAGGCGACGTCTGCCTGGATCCGCCTGATGCGGGTGCAGAGCCGCGTGCTCGACTGCGTGGAGCAGGACCTGAAGAAGGCCGGCTTCCCGCCGCTCGCCTGGTATGATGCGCTTCTCGAACTGTCGCGCGCGCCGTCGGGCGAGCTGCGCCCCGTGGAGCTCGAGCGCCAGATGTTGATTCCGCAATATTCGACCTCGCGGCTGATCGACCGCCTGGTCGACGAGGGCCTCGCAGTGCGCCGCGAATGCAAGATCGACAAGCGCGGCCAGTTCGTCGAGATCACGGAGGCCGGTCGCGAGCTGCAGAAGCGGATGTGGGGTGCCTATTCCGCCGCAATCGAGAAGTATGTCGGCTCGAAACTGTCCGATGCGGACGCCGTCAAGCTCAGCGGTCTGCTCGACCGGCTCGGTTGCTCCTGCGGCGAGATGAAGCTGCCGGTCGCCAACGAAAGCACACCGTTGCGATGATCCCGCAGCAAACCAAAATGTCCGCGCAACCTGTGGGTTCGCGGACCATCCCTGTCACCCGCGCGCGTTCGGTCGAAGCGCTTTTGATTAGAGTTTGATATGGCGCGAGACCAGATCGATATGACGCCGCTGCAATCGCGCGACGAGCTCGTCGCGTGGTTCGAGGCCGGCTGCAAGCCGGTGGACGATTTCCGTATCGGCACCGAGCATGAGAAGACGCCGTTCACGCTCGAAGGCCACCGCCCGGTTCCCTATGAGGGAGCGCGAGGCATCGGCGCGCTGCTCGAAGGCATGAAGCTCCTGCTCGGCTGGGAGCCGATCATGGAGAAAGGCAACATCATCGGCCTCTACGACGTTACCGGCGGCGGCGCGATCTCGCTCGAACCGGGCGGGCAGTTCGAATTGTCCGGCGCGCCGGTCGAGACCGTGCACCAGACGCAGAGTGAGCTGATGGCGCATCTGGCGCAGGTGCGTGAGATCGCGACCCCGCTCGGCATCGGCTTCCTTGGCCTCGGCATGACACCGTCCTGGTCGCGCGCCGACATTCCGGTGATGCCGAAAGGCCGCTACAAGATCATGACCAACTACATGCCGAAGGTCGGCAAATACGGCCTCGACATGATGTACCGAACCTGCACGGTGCAGACCAATCTCGACTTCTCCTCCGAAGCCGACATGGTCAAGAAGCTGCGCGTCTCGCTCGCGCTTCAGCCGGTCGCAACCGCCCTGTTTGCCAATTCGCCGTTCACCGAAGGCAAGCCCAACGGCTTGTTGTCGTTCCGCTCGGAAATCTGGCGCGACACCGACAATGCACGCTCCGGCATGCTTCCTTTCGCCTTCGAGGACGGCATGGGCTTTGAGCGCTATATCGACTATGCGCTCGACGTGCCCATGTATTTCGTCAAGCGCGGCGATGATTACATCGACGTGTCGGGCTCCTCCTTCCGCGCCTTTTTCGAAGGCCGCAACAACAACCTTCCCGGCGAGCGTCCGACGTTGTCGGACTGGGCCAATCATCTCTCGACGATCTTCCCGGAAGTGCGGCTGAAGCGCTACCTCGAGATGCGCGGCGCCGATGGTGGTCCCTGGGGCCGGCTGCCGGCGCTGTCGGCGTTCTGGGTCGGGCTGCTCTATGACAACGCCTCGCTCGATGCCGCCTGGGATCTGGTGAAGCACTGGAGCACGCATGAGCGCCAGGCGCTGCGCGACGATGTGCCGCGCTTCGGCTTCAAGGCCCGGATCAAGGACCGCTATCTCTTCGAGATCGCCAAGGAATGCCTGGTGCTGGCCCATGCCGGCCTGCGGCGCCGCGGCCGGGTCGACCAGCTCGGCCGGGATGAGACCCGCCATCTGGAGCCGCTGGACCGCATCATCGATTGCGGACGCACGCCGGCCGAGGAGATGCTTGAGAAATTTCACGGCCCCTGGAAGGAATCGGTGGAACCGGCATACGCGGACTACGCGTTCTAGCTCAGCCGGGTCAGTGGCGCGCGCCGTTCATCGCCCGTACAGGTTTGCGGCGATCAAATGACCGACTGAAAAAACTGAGCGCGTTCAATAACTCGAAAGCTGTTCTGATGGGGAAGGGCCGCCTGGCTGGGGCCTTGATGGCAAAGCTCATGGCAAGAGCCATGACGAGGGTCGTGGCACAGGGTATGGCGTGGGTCATGCTGCTGGCGATCCTGCCTGCCATCGCGCCGGCGAGCGCCCAGACCGCATTCGACCGGCCGGGCGGTGACTATTTCAACACGCCCGTTGCGTCAGGTGATCCCGAGGATTGCGCGCTGCTGTGTGAGCGCGACCGGCGCTGCCGGTCCTGGAGCTTCAGCTATCCCGACGTCGAGGGTGCGCCTGCGGTGTGCTGGCTGAAGAACACCGTGCCGCCGCGCATTCCGGCGAATTGCTGCATCTCGGGCGTCCGCGGCGCGGGCGTCATCGAGCCCCGCGTCGAGGGCGTAGAAACGTCGATCGACCGCCCCGGCGGCGACCTGCGCAATTTCGAACTGAAGGCCGACGACGGCGAGGAGGCCTGCAAGGCCGCCTGCATCGCCGACAACAAATGCCGGGCCTTCACCTTCGCCCGCCCCGGCTACACGGGGCGCGAGGCGAAATGCTTCCTGAAGAAGGAAATCAAGCCGCCGCGCAGGAAGGCGGGGTTCACGTCGGGCGTGGTGAGGTAGGGGTTCTCGTGCCCCGGGCGCAGTGCAGCACGCAAGTGATGCACTGCTGAACCGGGGCCCATGGCGCCAGGTTCCGGCTCTGCGTCGCGTCACTGCGTGCCGCGCCGCGTCCGGGACACGAGACCTACTCCGCCGCAATGATCGTGATTTCCGGCCACAACGATTTCCATCGCTGAGCCTTCGTCGCGTAACTCGCCGCAGAGAAATTCGGGCCTGGATTGGGACGCGCGATCAATCCCGCGACATCATCGAACCCATGCGGCGCATAGACGTCGTAGCCCTCGTCGGCACGCCGGATGCCGATCTGCGTGTTCTGCGTCAGAAAGCGGTCGATGCCATGGGTCGAACAGGTCAGCGGCGGATAGGGCAGGCCGTGCTTGCCGGGATACCACAGATGCACGCGCGCCTGGTTGCGCGCTTCGATCTTCGCGCCGAGATACGCAAGGCTGCCCGCCAGCTTGCGGATCACCGCGTCCTCCGCCTCCCACGAGGTGTCAGGGTCGAAATAGAACACATCGTAGTCGGCGATGCCGTGATCGATCGCACGTCCCGTGATCACGTTCCAAGCCGTCTGGACCAGACATCCCGACACCAGCCAGGCATCCGGCAGCGCAAGCTGCGCGAGCGCGTCGGTGATCGCAACGCTGACCGGATTGCGGAGCGCCAATGCGAGGAATTCGTCGCGGGTCATTGGGAATCGTGGGCAAAGGCGCGCTCTTCGCGCGTCGTGCCCATCATCTCACCTGGATTGCGACAGAAGCGGTGGGCACGCTTTCGCTTTGCCCACCCGACGATCCTTCCGGCTCCGTGCCTCACTTCACCGCGGTAAAGAACCGCGCCATCCGGAAGCCCGACAGCCAGGTCCACACTGGCTGGCCACGCATGCCGAGATCCCAGGAGCCGAGCACGGCATCGGCGCGGCCGACGAGATTGTCGATCGGCAACAGCCCGACGCCGCCGGAGCGCAGTGGCACGCGGCTGTCCGCGGAGTTGTCCCTGTTGTCGCCGAGCACGAAGAGATGCCCGGCCGGCACGGTTACTTCCGGCGTGTTGTCGAGCGGGCCGTTGTCGCGCATCTTGAAAATGAGATGCGAGACGCCGTTCGGCAGCGTCTCGACATAGCGATAGGCGGGCTCGCTGCCGCCGTTGTCGTCCTCGGCCTGGCCAACGCCGTCCGGCTTCAGCTCGGCGGGACGGTCGTTGATGAAGAGCTGGCCCTGTCGCATCTGGATGCGGTCGCCGGGCAGACCGACCACGCGCTTGACCCAGGCCTGCGAGCGATCGCCGGGCCAGCGGAACACGACGACGTCGCCGAGCTTCGGCGTCTCGGCGAAGACGCGGCCGGTTTCCGGCAGGTTGATCTGGATCGGCAGCGACGAGGTGCCATAGCCATAGGGGAATTTCGAGGCAAGCAGTGCGTCGCCGATCAGCAAGGTCGGCTCCATCGAGCCCGACGGCACGTAGAACGGCTCGGCCAGCGCACCCTTGGCGATGAACACGGCAGCGACGATGCCAGCAAGCTGCACTAGCTGTCCGCGCCAGGTGCTCTTGCCGCTGTTCTTGCCGCTAGTCTTGGGCTTGGTTGTTGCAGTCATTTTCTCAACGCTCATGCGCCCGTACCACCCACCGTAATCCGTTCCATCAGAAGCGTCGGCTGGCCGACGCCGACCGGTACGCCCTGGCCGTTCTTGCCGCAGGTGCCGATGCCTGTATCGAGCGCGAGATCGTTGCCGATTGCGCGGATGCGATGCAGGTCGGTCGGCCCGTTGCCGATCAGCATGGCGCCCTTCAGCGGCGCGCCGATCCTGCCGTTCTCGATCTTGTAGGCCTCGGTGCACTGGAAGACGTATTTGCCCGAGGTGATGTCGACCTGGCCGCCACCGAAATTCGCGGCGAAAACGCCGTTCTTGACCGAGGCGAGGATTTCGCCCGGCTCGCGGTCGCCTGCGAGCATGTAGGTGTTGGTCATGCGCGGCATCGGCACATGGGCGTAGCCCTGCCGGCGACCGTTGCCGGTCGGCTTCATGTTCATCAGACGCGCGTTCTGGCGGTCCTGCATGTAGCCGACCAGGATGCCGTCATCGATCAGCACCGTGCGGTTTGTCGGGGTGCCCTCATCGTCGATCGAGAGCGAGCCGCGCCGCGAGGCAATGGTGCCGTCGTCGACCACGGTGACGCCCTTGGCCGCCACCTGCTGGCCCATCAGGCCGGCAAAAGCCGAGGTCTTCTTGCGGTTGAAGTCGCCCTCCAGGCCATGGCCGACCGCTTCATGCAACATCACGCCGGGCCACCCGGCGCCAAGCACCACGTCCATCTCGCCGGCAGGCGCCGGCACGGATTCCAGATTCACCAGCGCCTCGCGCAGCGCGCCGTCGGCCGCGTCGCGCCAGTTCCTGGTCTCGATGAATTCGGCATAGCCGGCGCGGCCGCCAAAGCCCTTGCTGCCGCTTTCCTGACGGTCGCCCTGGCCGGCGACAACGGAAATGTTCACGCGCACCAACGGGCGGATATCGCGATAGCTCTCGCCATCGGGGCGGAGGATTTCAACCACCTGCCAGGTCGCCCCTAAACTCACGCTGACCTGCCGTACGCGCGGATCCTTGTCGCGCAAATACGCGTCGATCTCCGCGAGCAGCCTGACCTTGGCCTCGAAACCCGGCGCGTCGAGCGGATTGTCGTCGGCATAGAGCCGCACATTGGTATGCGGCGGCGGCGCGGCGAAGCTTCCCGAATACCCGCCGCGGACCGCTGCGACCGCATCGGCGGCGCGGATCAGCGCCGGCAGCGACACGTCGGAGGAATGCGCGTAGCCGACCGCGTCGTCCTTCACGGCGCGCAGGCCAAAGCCCTGCGAGGTGTCATAGGTCGCCTGCTTCAGCCGCCCATTGTCGAACATCAGCGCTTCGGTCTGGCTGTATTCGAGGAACAATTCGCCGTCGTCGGCGCCCGAAAGCCCGCGTGCGACTTCGTGGCGAACCTGGTCGCGGTCGAGATTGGCGCGGTCGAGCAGGGAGGTCGTCGCAGGGTTGGTCATCGGCGGTCCATTATCGGGAGATGTGGGGCAAGATAATGGTTTCAAAAGCGTTCGGCGAGGGGGCGGACCGTCACATTACCGAAACGACATGGTCGCCGAGCCGGCGACCGTTTCGGTCGCTTGCGCCTTAAGCCGGTTTTCAAGATTTTCAGCCTATACCGGCGCACCCTTGTGTGAACGGGCGGCCAAAGCATGTGGAATTCCTTGGTTGCATTCTGGGATCAATATCACGGCCTGATCATCGGCTTCGCCGTGCTGGCTCTGGTCTTGTTCGTCAATCAGCTGATCTACCGCCGCGGTTGGAAATCCTATCCCACGCGCGAACAATACGTCGCGGCCCATCCAGGCTCAGCGACAACGGTCGGCGTCGTCTGCGCCAAATGCCGGCAGAAGGCTGCGGGAATGACCGTCGCCAGCGTGGGCCGCATCTACAGCTGCACCTGGTGTGACACGGAGCTTTATCGCGTCGATAAGGCGTGAGGTCAGTCCCGAGCGGCCCGCACTCCCGCTCGTAGCCCCAGGATAACGGACTCGCATCGTCGACGTGCAGGTCCCTACGGCAACTTGTCGTACCCCTCGCCGAGCCCGTTCAAGCTGAGCGGGAAGCCGATGCCTTCCTCGGGGGTCTCGAAGATGATGAAGGTCGCGGTCTTGGCTGAGCGAAGCTGGCCGAGCAGCTTGTCGTCCATGACGACCTCGGCGACGCAGCCATTGGGCAGGCAGCGGACGAAGCCGGCACGGCCGACGTCCTGGTTGTCGAGCTTGAGGCCGAGACCGGAGGGCAGCAGCACGCCGAGCGGCGCGACCACTCGCATCAGCCGGCTCTTCTGGTCGGCCGTCTTGAGCACGATCACGGTCAGGCCAGCGTTCGAGCGGTCTTCGGCGACGACGCTCTGGATCAGGGCGCATTGCTCAGATTGGGCGCCGGGCGGGGTGTCGCAGCGGATCTGCCAGTCGCCATGGACCGAGCGCACCGCGCCTTGCGCGTGTGCAAGGCCCGGCAGGAGGAGGACAGCGGCCACCAGAAGCCAAGCCAGCGAGCCAAAATGGCGGTAAGGAGCGGGTTTCGCCATGCGTGTCGAAAGCCCCATCGGGGTCGATCCCTCTGTTCGCGACCTGCTTGGGAGGCCTCGCTTCCACTCAGGTACGGAAATGACGGCGGCTTGAAGGCGGATCCCAAGCAACCAAAAAGCAAATCTCGCGCCGCGCCGGTCGCCTTTTCCCGCGCGAATCAGGCTGCTGCGGGGGCGGCCGGTCAGTGCCTACAGCGGGCAATCCTGCTGTCAAGGCGCCACACTCCCGGGAACGGTGTTTTTGTCTGAAATATCTTGCGTGTGATGGCTGACAGACCGGGCTCAAGACTGCATTGCGATACATCAAGAATTATGGTTTGAGAGGCTTGATTTCGGCGTTCTAGCGAGCTGGCCCCAATTCCTCTTAGAGGTATTCTTGCGCGGCGGTTTGTCGGACGGGCGGATCGAATAAGCGTTCCCCAAAATAGGGGAGTGCATTGGGGTGATTTCGTAAGGGGAGCGCGAGCGGCATGAGGATGTCGATGGGCCGGATGGGCCGGCACTTGCTGGGATTGGCCGTAGCGGGCCTGACGCTGGGCACCGGCGGCGCGGCGTTTGCCGAGCTGGGACAGCCGGCGCCCTGGGAATGGCGTCTACAGGGCTCTGCCTCTCCGGTGATGGACAACATCACCTGGTTCCATAATTTCCTGTCAGTCCTCATCATCGTCATCACGCTGTTCGTGCTGGGGCTGCTGGTGGCCGTGGTGGTGAAGTTCAACGCGAGGGCCAATCCGGTGCCGTCGCGGACCACCCACAACACGCTGATTGAGGTGGTCTGGACCCTGGTTCCAGTGCTGATCCTGGTCGGGATCGCGGTGCCGTCGTTCCGCCTCCTGTTCCTTGAGCTCGACCTGCCGAAGGCGGATATCACCATCAAGGCCACCGGCAAGCAGTGGTACTGGTCCTACGCCTATCCCGACAACGGCAAGTTCGAGTTCGACTCGCTGATGGCGCAGGACAAGCAGCCGCGGCTGCTTGGCGTGGACAACGAGATGGTGGTGCCGGTCAACAAGGTGATTCGTGTCCAGACCACGGGCGCCGACGTCATCCACTCTTTCGCGGTTCCGGCCTTCGGCATCAAGATCGACGCCATCCCCGGCCGCCTGAACGAGACCTGGTTCAAGGCGACCAAGACCGGCATGTTCTACGGCCAGTGCTCTGAACTGTGCGGCAAGGATCATGCCTTCATGCCGATCGCCGTGCGCGTGGTGGAGGACCAGGAATTCGCCTCCTGGGTCGAGGCGGCGAAGAAGAAATTTGCCGGCGGCGGCACCAGCACCTACGCCGCCGTGGCGGGCCCGACGCAGTAAGCGCCGGTTCAGGGGACTAAGGGCGGGACCTCGCGGGGTCCGAACGGGACGCAAGGCAGGATTTGAAAATGGCAACGAGTGCAGCGACACACGGCGATCACGCCCATGACGAACATGCCCATCCGACCGGATGGCGGCGCTACGTCTATTCGACCAACCACAAGGACATCGGCACGATGTACCTGGTGTTCGCGGTCATCGCCGGCATCATCGGTGCGGCGATGTCGATCGCGATCCGCGCCGAGCTGATGTATCCGGGCGTGCAGATCTTCCACGAAACGCACACTTACAACGTGTTCGTGACCTCGCACGGCCTGATCATGATCTTCTTCATGGTCATGCCTGCGATGATCGGCGGCTTCGGTAACTGGTTCGTGCCGCTGATGATCGGCGCGCCTGACATGGCGTTCCCGCGCATGAACAACATCTCGTTCTGGCTGCTGCCGGCCTCCTTCGCGCTGCTCCTGACTTCGACCTTCGTCGAGGGCGAGCCGGGCGCCAACGGCGTCGGCGCGGGCTGGACGATGTACGCGCCGCTGTCGACCTCGGGCCATCCAGGTCCGGCCGTCGATTTCGCGATCCTGTCGCTGCACCTTGCCGGCGCCTCGTCGATCCTCGGCGCCATCAACTTCATCACCACGATCTTCAACATGCGCGCACCGGGCATGACCCTGCACAAGATGCCGCTGTTCGTGTGGTCGATCCTCGTGACGGTGTTCCTGCTCCTGTTGTCCCTGCCGGTGCTCGCCGGTGCGATCACCATGCTGCTCACCGACCGCAACTTCGGCACCACCTTCTTCGCTGCCGATGGCGGTGGTGACCCCGTGCTGTTCCAGCACCTGTTCTGGTTCTTCGGTCACCCCGAGGTGTACATCCTGATCCTGCCCGGCTTCGGCATGATCAGCCAGATCGTCTCGACCTTCTCGCGCAAGCCCGTGTTCGGCTATCTCGGCATGGCCTACGCCATGGTCGCGATCGGCGGCATCGGCTTCGTGGTGTGGGCGCACCACATGTACACGGTCGGCATGTCGTCGGCGACGCAGGCCTATTTCGTCGCCGCGACCATGGTGATCGCGGTGCCGACCGGCGTGAAGATCTTCTCGTGGATCGCCACCATGTGGGGTGGCTCGATCGAGTTTCGCGCGCCGATGCTTTGGGCCGTGGGCTTCATCTTCCTGTTCACGGTCGGCGGCGTCACCGGTGTGGTTCTGGCCAATGCCGGCGTCGACCGCGTGCTGCAGGACACCTATTACGTCGTCGCGCACTTCCACTACGTGCTGTCGCTCGGCGCCGTGTTCGCGATCTTCGCCGGCTGGTACTACTGGTTCCCGAAGATGACGGGCTACATGTACAACGAAACGCTGGCCAAGGCGCATTTCTGGGTCACGTTCGTCGGCGTCAACATGGTGTTCTTCCCGCAGCACTTCCTTGGCCTGTCGGGCATGCCGCGGCGTTATGTCGACTATCCCGATGCGTTCGCGGGCTGGAACCTGATCTCTTCGATCGGCTCCTACATCTCCGGCTTCGGCGTGCTGATCTTCCTCTACTGCGTGTTCGACGCCTTCATGCGCAGGGTCCCTGCGGGCAACAATCCCTGGGGTGCGGGCGCGACCACGCTGGAGTGGACGCTGTCCTCGCCGCCGCCCTTCCACCAGTTCGAAGTACTGCCCCGCGTGCAGTAAGCAACCCTTCGCCGCGGCGCCTTTGACGGGCGCCGCGGCTCTGTCATCAAGCGAGTTGAATTAAGTGTCGGTCCTCGATCAGAACGCCATCGATATCAGGATCTCCGAGGCGGAGGTCGGCGACTACATCGCTGTCTCTTATACACATCGCGGCCGCGTCACCCGGCCCGAGGCGATGGCCTTCGGCATGACGCTCGCCTTCTTCTCGGTGATGACGCTCGGTATCCTCGTCAACTGGATCGCGGGCGCGCTGCTCGCTTTCACCATCTTCTTCTACGTCGTGATCTATACGCTGCTCCTGAAGCGCTGGACCGCCCAGAACATCGTGATCGGCGGCGCCGCCGGCGCACTGCCGCCGGTGGTGGCCTGGGCCGCGGTGACCGGCACGGTCGACGTCGAGCCGCTGCTGCTGTTCGCCATCATCTTCTTCTGGACGCCGCCGCACTTTTGGGCGCTGGCGCTGTTCCGCTCCGACGACTACGCCCGGGCCGGCATTCCGATGCTGCCCAATGTCGCCGGTCCTGACACGACGCGGCTCCAGATCCTGCTCTACACCGTCGTCCTGATCGCGGTGGCTGCGGCGCCTTGGGCGCTCGGTTATTTCGACTGGATTTACGGCGTCACCTCGCTGGTGCTCGGCGCCGGCATGCTGGTGCTCGCCATCAACGTCTATATGCGGCGCGAGCGCAGCCAGTCGCTGCGCGCGACGCGCAAATTGTTTGCTTTCTCCATTCTTTATCTGTTCGCGCTGTTCGCGACCCTGCTTGCCGAGGTCGTGTTCCGCGCCCTTGCTCCGATGGTAGGGGGCGCATGACGCTGACATGCCCGACAAATCCGAGCCACCAGATGGAATCGTCCTCACCGAGGCGCAGAAGAAGAGCCGCCGTCAGCGCTCGATTGCGATCGCGCTCGCGCTCGGCGTGCTCGTGGTGCTGTTTTTCGCGGTCACCCTGGTCAAGGGACCAGCGGTGCTGAACCGACCATTGTGATGTGTGATGGATCAGAAGCCGACCATATCGCACGACGTGAGCCCTGAAGCGGCAGACAAGGCGGCCGACAGGCCGCCGCGCCGCGGCCTGGGTCGCGATGTCGTTGTCGCGTCCATTTGCGGCGGCGTGGTTGCGCTGATGGTCGGTGCGTCCTATGCGGCCGTGCCGTTCTACAACTGGTTCTGCCGTACCACCGGCTTCAACGGCACGACCCAGGTCGCGACCTCGGGACCCGCCGCGGGGCCGATCGCGCGCAAGATCGCCGTGCGCTTCGATTCCAACGTTGCCCCGGGCCTGCCGTGGAAGTTCGAGCCCGAGCAGACCGAGATCGAGATTAATATCGGCCAGGTCACGACCGTCTATTACACCGTGACCAACCGGGCCGCGCGCACCACCTCGGGCCAGGCGGCCTACAATGTCGCGCCGCTGACGGTCGGGTCGTATTTCCAGAAGATCAACTGCTTCTGCTTCACCGAGCAGACCATGGCGCCCGGCGAGAAGCGGGAGATGCCGGTGGTCTTCTATGTCGATCCGTCGATCGTCAGCGATCACGACAATGACGGGCTGAGCACGATCACGCTGTCCTACACGTTCTATCCGGTACGCGAGCCGGTGGTGAAGCCGCTCGCGTCAGGCGAGGACGACAAGCGCAAAGGCAATCTTTGATCGCCGGGCTCAGATCCGGGGATTGGAATTAAAGGGGATAAGTGCCTGACAGGCACGGGCTAAGGAGAGAGACGGAAATGGCGACCGCGCAAGGCAAGCATCACGACTATCACCTGGTCGATCCGTCTCCGTGGCCGGCCGTCGGCTCGGTCTCGGCCTTCGTCATGGCGGTCGGTGCGATCGCCTGGATGCACCACATGTTCTCGGCGGCGCCGATCATCTTCGGCATCGGCACGGTCGGCGTGCTCTACACCATGGCGAGCTGGTGGGCCGACGTAATCAAGGAAGCCCAGTACAAGGGCGACCACACCCGCGTCGTGCAGCTGCACCACCGCTACGGTATGATTCTGTTCATCGCCTCCGAGGTGATGTTCTTCGTTGCCTGGTTCTGGGCCTTCTTCAACTCGGCGCTGTTCCCGGCCGACCCTGTCCATGCCACGCGCGACGCGGTGTTCGGCTGCGGTCTCGGCACCCAGATGGGTGCGTGCAGCGTGCCCGGAACCTGGCCGCCGCACGGCATCGAGACTTTCGATCCCTGGCATCTGCCGCTCCTGAACACGCTGATCCTCCTGACCTCCGGCACCACCGTGACCTGGGCGCACCACGCGCTCCTGGAGAACGATCGCCAGGGCCTGAAGTACGGCTTGATCCTCACCATCCTCCTGGGCGCGACCTTCACCTGCGTGCAGGCCTATGAGTACAGCCACGCGGCGTTCTCGTTTGCCGGCAACATCTACGGCGCCACCTTCTTCATGGCGACCGGCTTCCACGGCTTCCATGTGCTGGTCGGCACCGTGTTCCTGATCGTGTGCCTGGCGCGTGCCTATGCCGGCCATTTCACGCCGAAGCAGCATCTCGGCTTCGAGTTCGCCGCCTGGTACTGGCACTTCGTCGACGTTGTCTGGCTGTTCCTGTTCCTCTGCATCTACGTCTGGGGTCGCGGCGCCGAGACCATGGCCCACGGCGCGCATTAAGCCCCGGTCGATCGTGTTATAAAGGGGCGGCCTCATCGGCCGCCCCTTTTGCTTAAGGTGTGGAGAGGCGAAGGAAAGTGCATGACCGAGTATCCTCCCACGACCGTTCCCCAGAGCGCGATGCGCGGACTTGCCTGCAAATGCCCGCGCTGCGGGCGGGGCAAGCTGTATGCGGGCTTCCTCACGCTCGCGCCGTCATGTGAGGTCTGTGGTCTCGATTACGCCTTCATCGATTCCGGCGATGGGCCGGCGATCTTCATCATCATGCTGGCCGGCGCCATCGTGGTGGCCTGCGCGCTGATCGTCGAGGTCAAGTACCAGCCACCGTTCTGGCTGCATGCGGCGCTATGGCTGCCGCTGATCCTCGTCACAACGCTGCTGCCGCTGCGCTCAATGAAGTCGTTGTTGATCGCGCTGCAGTTTCACCACAAGGCGGCGCCGGGCCGGTTGGTCGATCGCGCGAAATGAACGGGACCACGACGCGCCACCGCGGCGTGGCGGGCTTTGGCCTGTTCACGCTCGCCATGATCGCAGTTTTCGTCGCGCTCGGTGTCTGGCAATTGCAGCGCCGTGTCGCCAAGCATGAATTGATCGCAGCATTGACCGAGCGGCTGGCAGCACCGCCCGTCGCGCTACCGCCGCCCGCACAGTGGAGCGAGCTCAACGCGGCCAATGACGAGTTTCGCCGCGTGAGCTTCACGGCCAGCTATGCGCCGCTTCCCGACGCGATGGTCTACAGCTCCGGCTCGGCCGTGCGCAAAGATGCTGCCGGTCCCGGCACCTGGGCCTTCCTGCCGGCGCGGCTGCCGACCGGCGAGATGATCGTGATCGATGCCGGCTTCGTCGAGAACACGATGCAGGATCGGTCCGTCGAGGACCGTGCTGTAACCAAGCTCGTTACCGGCGGGCAGGTCGCGCTCACCGGGTACTTGCGTTTTCCGGAAGAGCCGAGCTGGCTCACGCCCGCGGAGAACCGCACCAAGCGGCTGTGGTTCGTGCGCGATCAGCATCTGATGGCGAGTGCGCTCGGCTGGGGCGCGGTCGCACCGTTCTACATCGATCTGGAACAGCCCGTGCCCGAGAACGGCATCCCGCGTCCCGGACCGCTCGATGTGCATCTGAAGGATGACCACCTGCAATACGCCATCACCTGGTTCGCGCTCGCAGGTGCGGTGCTGATCGCATTCGGCGCATGGGTGAGGGGACGGAGGCGGAACTAATCCGCTGGCAGCTTTCGGGGCGGAACCGGAATCTTCCGGGCTTTACCATTCAGCGCGCATTCGCGACTGTGGCATAAGCCGCGAAACGAATTCGCGTGAGCAAATCGGGATGGACGCGTGAGTGATTTCGACCAGATGGGCATTGTCGTCGACTGGCTGGATGCCTGTCGCAAGGGCGACCTCAGGTCGCTGATCGATCTCTACACCGATGATGCCAGCCTCGAATGCCAATGCGGGGGCACGCATCTCTACCGTGGCCGCAGCGAGCTCGAAGCCTATTGGGGATCGCGACTCGGCGCACTCTCCTCCGCCGGATTCGGACTCGAGGACATCAGCCCCGCGCCGCAGGGCGTCGAACTCGAATATTCGATCGCCGGCTCGTTGCGCATCCGCGCCAGCTTCGGCTTCAGCGCCGATGGCAAAATTTCCCGGACCACCTGCGCGCCGGCGCGGCAGAACCCGATGGACTGCTCTGCGTGTTAGCGAGGCAGCGCCGCCAAATATGCAGGCGGGCGCAGTTAGATGCACGCTAGGGTCTTCCCCATTTAGTTAAATTCTAACGCAGGTGGTATTTTCGCTCTTTCCATTTGTTCCCGCTGGCTTATCTGTTGGGGAAAGCGAGCAAGAGCAATGCAAGACATCGTCAAGCCGGCCACGCGGATATTGATCGTCGACGACCATCCGGTCGTCGTGTTCGGTTGCAGGTCGCTGTTCGCGTCGGATCACTCGATCCGAATCGACGAGGCGAGTGACGCAAAGTCCGGTCACCGCGCCTTCGTCAGCAAGC
This sequence comes from Bradyrhizobium sp. UFLA05-109, assembly GCF_054185165.1. NCBI lineage: Bacteria > Pseudomonadati > Pseudomonadota > Alphaproteobacteria > Hyphomicrobiales > Nitrobacteraceae > Bradyrhizobium > Bradyrhizobium sp. UFLA05-109. Next base: position 46,017 of record NZ_JBBIAR010000024.1, read on the forward strand.
GTCCCGACGTCACCCTCATCGACATCAGCCTGCCCGACGTCTCCGGCTTCGAGCTGATGCGCCGCATCCGCAAGGACGATCCGGACGCCAAGATCATCATGCTCAGCAGCAACGACGATCCGGCCTTCGTGGTCCGGGCGGTCGAGATGGGCGCGCAGGGCTACGTCTCCAAGGGCGACGACATCAAGATCCTGGTCAAGGCGGTGCGCAAGGTCGCGGCCGGCGACAATTTCATCTCGCCTCAGCTCGCGGAGGCCGTGACCTTTTCCGGCGCGGCGATCAAGGCCAACCCCGCCTCGCAGATGACGCCGCGGGAATTGGAAATCCTGCGGCTGTTAGGGCGCGGCGACAAGATCGTCGAGGTCGCCGAAGCCCTCGGCATCTCCTACAAGACCGTCGCCAACACCACGTCGCTGTTGAAGCAGAAGCTTGGCGCGAAAAACCACTCCGACCTGATCCGGATCGCGGTGGCGGTTGAGATGAACTGAGGTTCGGTCGTCTGCACTGAACGGCCACGCTTCCAGCGGCGGGAAAAGACAGCAGGCGTGTCGCGCCGAGCTTTAAATCGCGAAGCGATCCGCGCGCATCGCCTTGGTACGAGCGGGAAAAGTTGGAACGTTCTCCCGCGTAAACCGTTTTTACCCTTGACGATGAGATGACACCCGACCAAAGCTCACGGTGAATGATTTGACGCGGCCTTGGCTCGCGCACCGGCCTCTGAATGCGGATAAAACAGGTCTGCACACGTAACGACAGACCCTTCCAGGAGAGGGCTGCGGCATCGCCGCAGCCCTTTTTCTTGCGTCCCCTTAGGCCGGGGGTGGCACGGGAAGCGGTTTCCCGATGCTGCAAAACGCTTTATGGTGCCCCCAGCTCGCTGCGGCAAAGCAAAGTAACTTCACTTAAATCAAAGGTTTAGGCGATCCGCCGGCCTTTGGAGGGCGGTTTGACTCGATATATCTCCACCAGGGGCGAGGCCCCCGAGCTTGGCTTCTGCGACGTGATGCTGACCGGGCTCGCCCGCGATGGCGGACTCTATGTGCCCCTCGACTGGCCGCAGCTTTCGCCGGAGACGATCGCCGGTTTCTTCGGCCGCCCCTATTGGGAGGTTGCTGTCGACGTGATCCGTCCGTTCACGGGCGGTGAGATTTCAGATGCCGATCTCGGCCGCATGGCGAACGAGGCCTACGCCACCTTCCGCCACCCCGCCGTGGTGCCGTTGCGCCAGATGTCGCCGCATCAATTCGTGCTGGAGCTGTTTCACGGTCCGACGCTCGCCTTCAAGGACGTCGCGATGCAGCTGATCTCGCGGCTGATGGATCACGTTCTCGCCAAGCGCGGCCAGCGCACAACCATCGCGGTCGCGACCTCCGGCGACACCGGTGGCGCCGCCGTCGAAGCCTTCGCGGGTCTGGAGAACGTCGATCTCATCGTGTTGTTTCCGCACAACCGCGTCTCCAACGTGCAGCAGCGCATGATGACGACGACGGGCGCCGCCAACGTGCACGCGCTTGCCATCGAAGGCACGTTCGACGATTGCCAGGCGCTGGTGAAGGGGATGTTCAACCATCACCGCTTCCGCGACAATGTCGCGCTGTCCGGCGTCAACTCGATCAACTGGGCACGCATCGTGGCGCAGGTGGTCTACTACTTCACCTCGGCGGTCGCGGTCGGCGCGCCGGCGCGGCAGGTCGATTTCACCGTGCCGACCGGCAATTTCGGCGACATCTTCGCAGGCTTCGTTGCCAAGCGCATGGGGCTTCCGGTGCGCACCCTGCGCATCGCGGCCAACGTCAACGACATCCTGGCGCGCACGCTCAAGACCGGCATCTACGAGGTGCGCGAGGTGCACGCCACCGCGTCGCCCTCGATGGACATCCAGATCTCCTCGAATTTCGAGCGGCTGATGTTCGAGGCGGGCCGGCGCGATGCGGCCGCTGTCCGCCGGCTGATGGAGTCGCTGAAGCAGTCGGGTCGTTTCGTGCTGCCGGACGCCACGCTCGCTGCGATCCGCGAGGAGTTTGATGCAGGTCGCGCGGACGAGACCGAAACATCGGCTGCAATCCGCGCCGCCTGGCGCGAGGCCGGCGAACTCGTCGATCCCCATACCGCGGTGGCCCTCGCCGTGGCCGATCGCGACACCACGGACACGACGGTGCCCAACATAGTGCTGTCCACCGCGCATCCCGCCAAATTCCCCGACGCGGTCGAGGCCGCCTGCGGCATGCGACCGCAATTGCCGGCGTGGCTCGACGGCCTGATGGCCAAATCCGAACACATGAAGGTGATGAAGAACGATCAGTCCGAGGTGGAGCGGTTCGTGTTGTCGGTCAGCCGCGCCGCAAAGCAGGGAGTTGCCGGATGAGTGTCGAGATCTCCAAGCTTGCCTCCGGCCTCACCGTCGTCACCGACAACATGTCCCATGTAGAGACTGCTGCGCTCGGCGTCTGGGCCGGTGTGGGCGGCCGCGACGAGAAGCCGAACGAGCATGGCATCTCCCACCTCCTCGAGCACATGGCGTTCAAGGGTACGACCCGGCGCTCCTCGCGCGAGATCGTCGAGGAGATCGAGGCAGTCGGCGGCGATCTCAATGCTGGCACCTCGACCGAGACGACCTCCTACTACGCGCGGGTGATGAAGGCCGACGTGCCGCTGGCGCTCGACGTGCTAGCCGACATTCTTGCCAATCCGGCGTTCGAGCCGGAGGAACTCGAGCGCGAGAAGAATGTCATCGTGCAGGAGATCGGTGCGGCCCAGGACACGCCCGACGACGTCGTGTTCGAGCATCTCAACGAGCTCTGCTATCCCGACCAGGCGATGGGCCGCTCGCTGCTCGGCACCGCCAAGACGTTGCGCGGCTTCAACCGCGACATGCTGCGCGGCTATCTCTCCACGCATTATCGCGGCCCCGACATGGTGGTGGCCGCCGCCGGCGCGGTCGATCACCGTCAGGTCGTGGACGAGGTCGAGAAGCGGTTTGCAAGCTTCGAGGCGGCGCCGGGACCAAAGCCGGCGCCTGCGATGTTCGGCAAGGGTGGGGCGAAGGTTGTGCATCGCGAGCTCGAGCAGGCGCATTTGACGCTGGCGTTGGAAGGCGTGCCGCAAACCGACCAGTCGCTGTTCTCGCTGCAGGTCTTCACCAACATCCTCGGCGGCGGAATGTCGTCGCGGCTGTTCCAGGAGGTGCGGGAGAAGCGCGGGCTGTGCTACTCGATCTACAGCTTCCACGCGCCCTATACCGATACCGGCTTCTTCGGACTCTACACCGGCACCGATCCTGCGGATGCGCCGGAGATGATGGAGGTCGTCGTCGACATCATCAATGATTCAGTGGAGACGCTGACCGAAGCCGAGATCGCGCGTGCAAAAGCGCAGATGAAGGCGGGCCTCCTGATGGCGCTGGAGAGCTGCTCTTCGCGCGCCGAGCAACTCGCGCGGCACGTGCTGGCCTATGGGCGGCCGCAGACGGTGCAGGAGTTGGTGGCCCGAATCGACGCCGTCAGCGTCGAATCGACGCGAAATGCGGCACGAGCGCTATTATCGCGGAGCCGCCCCGCGGTCGTTGCATTGGGCAGCGGCAGGGGTCTGGACACGGCGGTGTCTTTTGCGGAAGGATTGACCCGGGCGCGAGCCAAGGCGAGGCTCCACTAGGAGCTGTGCCGGAAGGGCTCGTGTTACGCCCCCGGGAAGCATCACATGGCCCTTTTTCGTTTGCCATCCAGTGGACCTGCCGCCCTCGCCCCACGTGGTAACGGGCTGCTGTTGCGCGCGCCGCAGATGTCCGACTTCCTGCAGTGGGCGCACCTGCGCGAGGGAAGCCGGGATTACCTGACGCCTTGGGAGCCGATCTGGCCGTCCGATGATCTCACGCGCTCCGGCTTCCGCCGGCGCTTGCGTCGCTATGCCGAGGATATCGCCGCGGACCGGTCCTATCCGTTCCTGATCTTTCGGGAACTCGACGGTGCTATGGTCGGCGGCATCACCCTTGCGAATGTCCGCCGCGGCATCGTTCAAGCCGGGACGATCGGCTATTGGGTCGGGCAGTCCTATGCCCATCGCGGCTATATGACCGCGGCGCTGCGGGTGCTGCTACCGACCCTGTTCGGCGAGCTCAACCTGCACCGGGTGGAGGCCGCCTGCATCCCCACCAATGCGCCGTCGATCCGCGTGCTGGAGAAATGCGGCTTCTCCCGCGAGGGGCTGGCGCGTCGCTATCTCTGCATCAACGGGGTCTGGCAGGACCATCTGCTGTTCGGCCTGCTGCACGAGGATTTCCGCGGCTAACCAAGCCGAAACTTGCCCTGTCGTGTTGCCCTATCGTTTGCCTTGGGTTCGCCGATTTTGACGATATAACGCGCAGCAGGCCGGCGATCTGCCGGCACATTGTCATGGAGTATGGCCCCTTGAAGGTGAGAGAGCTTCGGTCCTCGCAGACCGCGCTGCGGCGAGGTCCGGTGATCGCACTGGCATTATCGATTGTGTTCGCGGCGGCTTCGCCTGCGGCGGCGCAGTCGCTGACTGACCGCTTCAAGAGCCTGTTCGGCGGGTCCTCGGACGAGCCGCCGGCCCAGACCACGACGCCGGCGCCCGGCCAGCCGGCCGACGCCCAGACCGAGGTCGACTGCCCGCCGGTCACGGTGCGTGCCGGCGCATCCACCTATGCCGTGGCCGTCCCTGGCAAGCAGGCGGTCGGCAACGATGTGCGCTACCAGGCCTCGATTACCAAGATGGCGCGCGAATGCGTCCGCAACGGCAGCGAGATCACCGCGCGGATCGGTATTCAGGGTCGTATCGTCGCCGGCCCTGCCGGTGCACCCTCATCCGTCGAGATTCCGTTGCGTGTCGCGGTGGTGCAGGGCGGCGTCGGCGAAAAGGTGATCGGGTCGAAGGCCTATCGCACCACGGTGGCAATGTCAGAAGACGGCAGCGTGCCCTTCACCTTCGTCGCGGAGGACATGGTCTATCCGATGCCGTCGGCGGCAGCCGCCGATTCCTACATCTTCTACGTCGGCTTCGACCCGCAGGCGTTGTCGGGATCGTCGAAGCCGGCGCCGAGGAAGAAGAAGTAGGCCGCGTTAAATAACACGCTGTCATGCCCCGGCTTGCCGCCTCCGCTGAAGCTTCGGCGAGCCGAGTTCGCGAGCCTCGTCGGAGCCTTGGCGGAGACGGGACCGGAGCATCCAGTACGCCGCAGCCTTTCCGTATCATTCTCCGTCTCTGGAATACTGGATCGCCCAGTCGAGCCGGGGCATGACACCGAGATTTTGGATGGACCAATCAGCCAACAAAAAAGCCGGCGCTCATCGCGCCGGCTTTTTGATTTGTGAGGAAGCTCGCCTCAGTTCAGCTTCTGCCGAACCTCGGTGATGCCCTTGGCGAGCAGGTCGTCGGCGACCTGGCCCTTGACCGACTGCGACAGGATCGTGGAAGCAGCCTGGACGGCGGCCTCTGCGGCTGCGGCGCGGACGTCGGCGAGCGCCTGGGCCTCGGCGAGCGCAATCTTGCTCTCCGCGGTCTTGGTTCTGCGGGCGACGAAATCCTCCATCTTCGCCTTGGCCTCGGCCGCGATGCGCTCGGCTTCGGCCTTTGCGTTGGCGATGATGTCCTGCGCCTCACGTTCGGCGCTGGCGCTGCGCGCCTTGTAGTCGGCGAGCACCTTGGCGGCCTCTTCCTTCAGGCGCCGGGCGTCGTCGAGCTCGGCCTTGATACGCTCGGCGCGATGGTCGAGCGTGGTCAGCACGGTCTTGTGAATGCCGAGATAGCCAAACACGACCATCAGGATCACAAAGGCGACGGCGACCCAAAATTCAGGTTCGAAGAACATCTCGACTAACCTTTCAGGGACGCATCGACCGCTGCGTTGACCGACGCTGCGTCGGGAACGACGCCGGTCAGCCGCTGCACGATCGAGCCGGCCGCATCGGCCGCGATGCCGCGGACGTTGCTCATGGCGGTGGTGCGTGTCGAGGCAATGGTCTTCTCTGCCTCGGCAAGCTTTTTCGCCAATTGCTCTTCCAGCGTCTTGCGTTCGGCTTCCGCCTGCGCATTCGACTTTTCGCGGGTCTCGTTGCTGATCGCCTGGGCGCGCGAACGCGCCGAAGCGAGCTCGCCTTCATAGGCCTTCAGCGCCGCGTCGGACTGGTCCTTCAGCTTCTGCGCCTCGGCCAGATCACCGTCGATCTTGTTCTGACGTGCCTCGATCACGCCGCCGACGCGCGGCAGCGCAATGCGCGACACGATCAGATAGAGCGCGACGAAGAAGATCGCGAGCGACACCAATTGCGATGGAAAGGTGCTGCTGTCGAACGGCGGAAAGCCGCCGCCGTGGTGACCGCCCTCGGCCTCGGTGTGAGCATTGGCCTCCGGGCCTTTTGCCCCGCCATGACTCTCAGCCATGGAGATCTCCTGTTGCTGTCATGCGCGCCGCCCGTAGGTCGGGCGGCGCGAATACCTCCTCAGAGCGGAACGAACAGCAGAAGCAGCGCGATCAGCAGCGAGAAGATGCCGAGCGCTTCGGTCACGGCGAAGCCGAAGATCAGGTTGCCGAACTGGCCCTGAGCGGCCGACGGATTGCGCACTGCGGCTGCGAGGTAGTTGCCGAAGAGGACGCCAACGCCGACGCCCGCACCGCCCATGCCGATGCACGCGATGCCCGCGCCGATAAGTTTTGCTGCTGCCGGATCCATTTTTGACTCCTTGGAAAGAAAGATTGGGTTGTGGGTGGAAATTCCCCGGACCGCTCAGTGTCCGGGATGAAGGGCGTCGTTGAGGTAGATGCAGGTCAGGATCGCGAACACATAGGCCTGGAGGAACGCGACCAAAAGTTCGAGCGCGGTGAGCGCGACGGTAAGGGCGAGCGGCATCACGCCGCCGATCCAGCCGACGGCGCCGAGCGAGACGCCGAGCATGGCGACGAAGCCCGCGAATACCTTCAGCGCGATGTGGCCGGCCAGCATGTTGGCGAACAGACGCACGCTGTGCGAGACCGGCCGCAGTAAGAACGACAGGATCTCGATGAACATCACCAGCGGCAGGATGTAGCCGGGAACGCCGTGCGGGACAAAAATTTTGAAGAATTTCAGACCGTTCTTGTAGACACCGTAGATCAGGACGGTGAAGAAGACCAGCAGCGCGAGCGTCGCGGTAATGATCAGCTGGCTCGAGACCGTGAAGGTGTAGGGGATGATGCCGATCAGGTTCGAGATGGCGATGAACATGAACAGCGAGAAGATCAGCGGGAAGAACTTCATGCCTTCCGCGCCGGCGTTGCTGCGGATCATGGTCGCGACGAATTCGTAGGAGATTTCGGCGACCGACTGCAGGCGGCCGGGCACGAGCTGCGTGCCGCTGGCGAGCATCAGGAGCGAGATCACCGCCACCGCCACGAGCATGTAGAGCGACGAATTGGTGAAGGCGATCGTGTGGCTGCCGATATGGCCGATCGTGAAGAGAGGCTCGATATTGAACTGATGGATCGGGTCGATTGTCATCCGCGCGGCATCTCTCGGTCTGCCGGGCAAGCCGGCGGGTCTCGGTCGCCGGCCGGGCCGGCCCGTACCGGCGAGGCCGGCACGATCAATTCCTCTGGCCAGAGGGGCTACGAACCACTGCGCCTGTTTTGACCCGCGCCCGCCGATCTCACCACGTTCACCACGCCAGCCACGAAGCCAAGCAGCAGGAACACGATAAATCCGAAAGGCGACGTCGACAGCAAGCGGTCGAACCCCCAGCCAATCCCCGCTCCGACAATGACCCCGGCGATCAACTCGGAGGATAGCCGGAAACCAACCGCCATCGCCGAGGCTCTGGCCGCTTCGTCTCCACCTTCACCTGCGGGTTGCTCGGTCTTGATCCTGCGGTCGCGAAATTCGGACAACCGCTGATTAAGACTTCCGAGCCTTGCGGAAAGCGCAGCCTCCTCAGGCGATTTATCGCCATTTCCATTCTCGCCGTGCCCCGTGCCTGTACTCATGCAACGAAGACCCGAAACGCCGCGGTTGAATGGAAATTACGCCCGCCACCCTCGAAAGCCGCGCGGACCATACTGACCGCACATAATCAAGTCAAGCCAAGTCACGATTGCGTCGTTTTCGTTTATCTCATTGATCTTGCTTGCGATATCGCTGCGTTCCCCAGCGCTGCACACAGCATGACGCCGCACCGCAGCAGCTCGCGCCGCAATCCGCGGGCCCTGCCTGGATTTGGTCGCTCCACGGATATCGAACGAGATGCGGAAATCAGTCGTCCCGCCGGCGCGTTTTTGGCGCGCGGGGTGTAGGATTGCGGGCAGGTTCACATCATCTTCGGACGGAGCAGCGCCATGAGGTCAGCGACGTCATCCAGAGCATCATGGGTCTCGGCGGCTGTCATTGCCGTGGCGGTCGCGGCGGGCGGCAGTCTTGTTTTCGCGCAGGCGGCGCCGGACAGCGAGAACGGCCGCTACACCATGACGCCGACCCCGGACGGCGTGCTGCGGCTCGATACGCGTACCGGGGTCGTGTCCACATGCTCGAACAATGGGACGGGCTGGGCCTGCTACGCCGTTCCCGACGAGCGCTCCGCGCTCGACGCCGAGATCGGCCGCCTGCAGGCCGAGCTCGAGAAGCTGAAGGCGCAGCTGGCCGCCGGGCCGACCGTCTCCGGCAAGATCGACGATGCGCTGCCGAAATCCGACTCGCTGAAGAAGGCCGAACCGAAAGCCGCAGAGAACAATCGCAAGATCGAGGTCCCGCTGCCGAGCGATCAGGACGTCGACCGCGTGGTGTCGTTCCTGGAGCGCGCCTGGCGGCGGTTGATCGAGATGGCCAACCGCGTGCAGAAGGACGTGTCGGGGAAGATTTAGGACCCGCTGGCCTGCCGATGCGTTGAGCCTTCGTAGCGTGGGCAAAGGCGCGAAGCGCCGTGCTCACCGTCTTTCCACGATTGCAACAGAATAGGTGGGCACGCTTCGCTTTGCCCACCCTGCGGCAGTATCCGAATTGAAAGAGTTTCGATGACGTCAACGACGCGCTCTGCGCCATCGACCGTGCAGCCCACGACGATCAGCACATCGCTACTGACCGTGCACACCTCAGGCCGCGGCTTCGTCGACCTCACGGCGGAAGTGGCAAAATTCGTGCACGATGTTCGCGCGCGCGAGGGTGCGTTGACGCTGTTCATCCGTCATACCTCGGCGTCGCTGACGATCCAGGAAAATGCCGATCCCTCCGTGCTCACCGATCTCACCACGGCGCTGTCGCGGCTTGCCCCGGAAAATGCCGGTTGGGTGCACGACACCGAGGGACCCGATGACATGCCTGCGCATATCAAGACCATGCTGACGGAGACGTCGCTCCAGGTGCCGGTCCTGAAGGGCGAGCTGGCACTCGGCACCTGGCAGGGGATCTATCTGGTCGAGCATCGCAGGGCGCCGCACCGGCGCGAAATCGTGCTGCAATTCATCGGCCAGACGGTCTGACCGGCGAGCGCGCTGACAAAACAAAACCGGCCGCGAATTTCGCGGCCGGTTTGCATTTCGGCTTGCGTCGGCGGCCGGCGCCGGCAGCTTGCGCGATCAGGTCGACTTGATGTCGACGTCCTTGGTCTCGGGCAGGAACAGGAAGCCGACCACGGCAGTGATCACCGCGAACACGATCGGATACCAGAGGCCGGCATAGATGTCGCCGGTCGAGGCCACGATCGCGAACGCGGTCGCCGGCAGCAATCCGCCGAACCAGCCGTTGCCGATGTGATAGGGCAGCGACATCGAGGTGTAGCGGATCTTGGTCGGGAACAGTTCGACCAGCATCGCCGCGATCGGCCCGTAGACCATGGTGACGAAGATCACCAGGATGAACAGCAGACCGATGATCGCGGCCACCTGCGGACGGAAGATGTCGAACGGATGCGCCATCTTCACGATGCCGGGGTCACCCGCCTTGGGATAACCGGCTGCCTGCACCGCCGCGAGGACGGCCGGGTTGCTGTCCTTGGCGTTGGCGTAGGGCACTTCCGTGCCGTTGACGACGACCTTGACGCCGGAGCCGGCTGCGCCGGGCATCGTCACGTATTTGACCGACGACTGCGACAGGAAGGCGCGTGCGGTGTCGCAAGGCGCGGTGAAGACGCGGGTGCCGACCGGGTTGAACAGGTCGCCGCAGCCTGCTGGATCTGCCCACACCTCGACCTTGCCGGCTTCGATCGCCTTCTCCAGCGCCGGGTTGGCGTTGGTGGTGATCATCTTGAAGATCGGGAAGAAGGTCAGCGCCGCGATCAGGCAGCCGCCGAGGATGATCGGCTTGCGGCCGATCTTGTCGGACAGCGCGCCGAACACGACGAAGAAGCCGGTGCCGAACAGCAGCGACCAGGCGATCAGCAGGTTGGCGGTGTAGCCGTCGACCTTCAGGATCGATTGCAGGAAGAACAGCGCGTAGAACTGGCCGGTGTACCAGACCACGCCCTGGCCCATGGTGCCGCCGAGCAGAGCGAGCAGCACGAGCTTGCCGTTCTGCCAGTTGGCGAAGGCCTCCGTCAGCGGCGCCTTCGAGCTCTTTCCTTCGTCCTTCATCTTCTGGAAGATCGGCGATTCATTGAGGCGGAGCCGGATCCAGACCGAGACGCCAAGCAAGAGCACCGAGACCAGGAACGGAATGCGCCAGCCCCACTTCGCGAACTCGGCTTCGCCGGTCGCGGTGCGGGTGAACAGGATCACCAGCAGCGACAGGAAGAGGCCGAGGGTCGCGGTGGTCTGAATGAAGGAGGTGTAGTAGCCGCGCTTGCCGTTCGGCGCGTGCTCGGCGACGTAGGTCGCCGCACCGCCATACTCGCCGCCGAGCGCGAGACCCTGGGCGAGGCGCAGCGCGATGAGGATCACCGGAGCTGCGAAGCCGATGGTCGCGGCGTTCGGCAGCAGGCCGACGATGAAGGTCGACAGACCCATGATCAGGATGGTGACGAGGAAGGTGTATTTGCGGCCGACGATATCGCCGACGCGGCCGAACACGATGGCGCCGAACGGACGGACCAGGAAGCCGGCGGCGAACGCCAGCAGCGCGAAGATGTCACGGGTTGCTGGCGGATAGTCCGAGAAGAATTGCAAACCGATGATGCCGGCCAGCGAGCCGTAGAGGTAGAAGTCGTACCACTCGAAGACGGTGCCGAGCGATGAGGCGAGAATGACGAACCGTTCGTCCTTCGTCATGCCTCCTGCGCCAGCACGGGACACAGTCATTGTCGTCATGTTGAAGTCGCTCCCCGTAAATCGTTTCCTCGCTCCCAGATGTCCGGACTCAGCCGGCGGCTTCTGGGCTTGCTTACCCCCAAGGTAACATCGCCGTGAAACCGGTCCCAATACGACTTTTGGCCTTTCGCACTGACGCGTGGCTGACGGCTGCTGGCATGCAACGCCCCGGGAGGTGGAAGATCGGGATTAACCCCTTTGCCGCAAAGGGATAATGTGGGCTTGCATGCCACGGCCGCTCGGGGAAGAATTGCCCCGCCGGCGCCTGGCTAGCTGGCCCGACCACAATGACAGCAAGAGATCGATGAACGCTCCCGCAACCCGCCTCGTCATCGCCGATGACCATCCGCTGTTCCGCGATGCGCTGCGCCAGGCCGTGGCCGGCGTTCTGACTTCAGCGCGGGTCGACGAGGCCGGATCGTTTGAGGACCTGACCAAGCTCCTGGAACAGGATTCCGACGTCGACCTGGTCCTGCTCGACCTGTCGATGCCGGGAATCTCGGGCTTTTCCGGCCTGATCTATCTGCGTGCGCAATATCCGGCGATCCCCGTGGTCATCGTCTCGGCGTCGGACGACAGCGCCACGATCCGCCGTTCCCTCGACTTCGGCGCCTCCGGTTTCATACCCAAGCGGTTCGGCGTCGAGACCCTGCGTGACGCCATCCTGAAGGTGATGGATGGCGACGTCTGGGTCCCGCCGGATACCGACCTCAACTCGGCCGCCGATCCCGACATGATGCGTCTGCGCGACCGTCTGGTGACGCTGACGCCGCAGCAGGTGCGGGTGCTGATGATGCTGTCGGAAGGTCTCCTCAACAAGCAGATCGCCTATGAGCTCGGTGTCTCCGAGGCGACCATCAAGGCCCACGTCTCCGCGATCCTGCAGAAGCTTGGCGTCGAGAGCCGCACCCAGGCCGTGATCGCCGCCGCCAAGATCGCCGGCGGCCAGTGGAAGCAGGGCACGCCGACGCAGTAGAACCAAGCTGTCATTCCGGGGCGATGCGAAGCAACGAACCCGGAATCTCGAGATTCCGGGTTCGTTTCGCGCCCCGCAATGACGTCATCTCACTCCGCCGCCACCATCTGCTGGGTGCGCCATTGCCCGAGAAGGGCGCGGAGCGAGGCGGGCTTCACCGGCTTGTTCAGCACGGCGATCTGCTCCTCGCGCGCGGCGACCTGGACGGCCGGGCTGCGGTCGGCGGTGATCAGGATCGCCGGAAGATTGTCACCGAAGCGGCGACGGATGTCGCGGATGGCGGCGATGCCGTTGCCGCGGTCGAGATGATAGTCGACGAGCAGGCCCGTCACGTTACGTCCGGCGGCTTCGATCGCACTGATCGCGCCCTCGGGGTCTGCGACCGCGATGACCTCGGCGTCCCAGGCTTTCAGCAGCGTGCGCATGCCGTCGAGGATCGCCGCGTCGTTCTCGATGCACACGATCAGCGCGCCGGCAATCGGCGCGCGCGCGAGCGGTGTGGCGCTGGTCACGGCTGCGGTATGGGTCGCCGCCTTCGCGGTCGGCACCGTCACCGAGAACATCGAGCCGCCGCTCGCATTGGCATCGATGGCGATGCCGTGCTTGAGCACGCGCGCCAGGCGCTCGACGATCGACAGACCAAGGCCCAGGCCGCGCGCAATCCGCGCGCCCTGTTCGAGGCGGTGGAATTCCTTGAAGATCTCGGCGCGCTTCACGGTCGGGATGCCGACGCCGGTGTCGTAGACGCAGACTTTCAGCGATTGTCCCTGGCGGCGGCAGCCGACTAAAACGCGCCCGCGCGGCGTGTATTTGATCGCGTTGGAGATCAGGTTCTGCAGCAGGCGCCGCAGCAGCAGCCGGTCCGATTTGACCGCCAGCGAGCAGGGCATGAAGGTCAGCCGCAAGCCCTTGGCGCGGGCGATCGGCGCGAACTCGATCTCCAGCGACCGCATCAGGTCGCCGATCTTGAAGCTCGAGATCGAGGTCGTCATGGCGCCCGCATCCAGCCGCGAGATGTCGAGCAGCGCGCCCAGGATCTCCTCGATCGCCTGGAGCGATTCGTCGATGTTCTCGACCAGCCGCGTCTCTTCGCCGCCATGCTGACGCTCGACCAGGCTCGTGGCGTAGAGCCGCGCGGCGTTCAGCGGCTGGAGGATGTCATGGCTCGCCGCCGCGAGGAAGCGCGTCTTGGAAATGTTCGCGTCCTCGGCGGTGCTCTTCGCCTGGGCCAGCTCCGAGTTCAGCCGTGTCAGCTCCTCGGTGCGGTCGCGCACCCGCTTTTCCAGCGATGCGTTGGCGCGCTCCAGCGCTTCCGCCGCCTCGAAGGACGGGGTGACGTCGGTAAAGGTGATGACGAAGCCGCCGCCCGGCATGCGATTGGTCAGGACCTCGATGACCAGGTGGCGATCGGGCAGGCGCTCCAGATACGGCGCGCTATCGGTCGTATAGGCGATGAGCCGTCGTGCCAGCATCGCCTCGTGGTCGTCGACCTCCGCCGGGTTGCCGGCGCCCATGAATTCCAGGATCTCCCGCAGCGGCGTGCCGAACTGGATGAAATGCGGCGGCACGCTCAGCAACTCGCCGAACTGCCGGTTCGAGCAGATCAGCTGCAGGTCCTCATCGAACACCGCAATGCCCTGACGCACATGGTTGAGCGCGGTCTGGAGGATCTCGCGGTTGAAATGCAGCGCCGCATGGGAATCGTCGAGCAGTTTGAGCGCGGCTTTTGCCGACACGGTCCGCTTGCGCAGCAGGAGCGACATCACGAGCCGCGAGGAGGCCGCTCCGATCGAGGAGGCGATCATGTGCTCGGCGTGCTGCAGCAGCTCGAAATCGGCCGGTGCCCCGGCTTCGAGCCGAACATTGCGCCGTGCCGCAAAGGCCTCGAAGGAATGCCGCGCGCGGTCGGGCCCGAGATATTGCGCGACCGTGCTCTGGATGTCCTGCACGGTGACGGTGGTGCGCCAGCGGCGGAAATTCGGTGCGATCGGCGCGAGCGTGTTGGGGACGAACAGGTCGCCCTGCACGAGCTCGATCGAGCTCGGCTGGCGTGCCAGCGAGAGCAGCACGTAGGTGAGGATGTTGAGCGACAGCGACCAGGCGACCCCATGCAGCAGCGGCGGCAGGTCGGCGCCGAACAGCGCCTGCGGCCGCAACGCCTCGATGCCGAACGGGCCGTGCTGTAGCAGCAGGATGCCCGAGGTCGAGGAGTCGAGGAAGCTCGGCAGGAACAGCGTGTAGAGCCACACAGCGAAGCCGACCAGCATCCCGCCGATGGCGCCGCGCGCGGTGGCGCGCCGCCACAACAGGCCGCCGAAGAAGCTCGGCGCAAGCTGGGCGATGGCTGCAAAGGACAGAAGACCAATGGCCGCGAGCTGGGTGTTGCCAAGCGCGCGATAATAGAAATAGGCCATCACCATGATGGCGAAGATCGCGAGCCGCCGGGAGCGCAGCAGGAAGTCGATGAAATCCGTGGCGCCGGTGCGGCCCTCGGGCCGGCGCTTCAGCACCAGCGGCACCACGAGATCGTTGGAAACCATGATGGAGAGCGCGACGCATTCCACGATCACCATCGCGGTCGCCGCCGACAATCCGCCGACGAAGATGCCGACGCTGAGCAGGTCGCTGCCGCCCGCCATCGGCAGCGCCAGCACGTACATGTCGGGGTCGATCGCACCGAACGGGAAGGTTACGAGGCCGGCGAGCGCGATCGGGATCACGAAGACGTTGATGGCGACGAGATAGAGCGGGAACAGCCAGCGCGCGCGGCCGACTTCGGCATCGGACGAGTTCTCCACCACGCTGACGTGGAACTGGCGCGGCAGCAGCATGACCGCGCAGAACGACAGCAGCGTCATGGTCAGGAAGTTGCCGATCGAGGGCGAATAGTTGATGGCGCGCACCGCCTCCGGCGTCTTCATCGCGCGCTCGATCAATTCGTGCGGCGAGAACATCCAGAAGGTGACGAAGGCGCCGGCGGCGAGGAACGCGACCAGCTTGACGATGGATTCGGTCGCGACCGCGAGCATCAGCCCGTGCTGGTGCTCGGTGGCATCCGTCTGTCGCGTGCCGAACAGCACGGCGAAGGCCGCCATCGCCAGCGTCACCATCAGCGCCATGTCGCCGAGGATCGGGATGTGGGAGAAGGCCTGGTCCTCGCTCAAGATGGTCTCGAGCGAGGAGGCGACGGCCTTCAGCTGCAGGGCGATATAGGGCACCGAGCCGATGATGGCGATCAGCGCGACCGTTGCCGCCACCGCCTGGCTCTTGCCGTAGCGCGCGCCGATGAAGTCGGCGATCGAGGTGATGTTCTGTGCCTTGGCGAGCTGGATCACGCGGCGCAGAATGCCGGTGCCGATCCCGATCATCAGGACCGGGCCGACATAGATCGCGAGGAAGTCGGTCGAGGTGCGGGTGGCGAAGCCGACGGAGCCGAAGAAGGTCCAGGAGGTGCAGTAGATCGCGAGCGAGAGCGGATAGATCAGGCCGGAGGCACGGCCGGCCCGCGCCTGGGAGCGGCGGTCGCCGTGGCTCGCCACCAGGAACAGAAAGCCGATATAGCCGAAAGCGGCTGCGATCACGCCCCAGTCGTGCAGCATTGCTGGGGAACCTCTCCCTTGCGTCGCGGCCAAAGCCGCGTCCGATCTCATTTTCCGAAGAAAATCTAGCGCTTAAGCTTGCCGCAAGCGACAGCCATTTTTCCGGTTGTCGTAGGAACCATCATCGTCGTTAAGCCCAAGGCGAGCTTACCCTCCCTTGGAGGGGAGGGGTCGCTTCGCATGCAGCGCAGCGCAATGCGAAGCGGGGTGGGGTGATCTCTCCCCTCGGACACCGCTTCAATGGAAAGACTGTCATCCCACCCCGCTCGCGCTTCGCGCGATCGACCCTCCCCCTCCAGGGGAGGGTGAAACGCAGCCTACTCCGCCGCCAGCGACTTCTGGCGCAGTGGCAGGCCGAGGCGGTCCCAGACCTGGAGGAGGGCTTCGGCGAGCTGATCGATGAGGCCGTCGTCGTGATAGGGCGAGGGCGTGATGCGCAGCCGCTCGGTGCCCTTGGCGACGGTGGGATAGTTGATCGGCTGGATGTAGATGCCGTGCTCTTCGAGCAGCAGGTCGGAGGCCTGCTTGCACTTCTCGGGATCGCCAACGAACAGCGGCACGATATGGGTATCGCTCGACATCACCGGCAGGCCGGCGGCATCGAGGATCGCCTTGACGCGGGCGGCGCGGTCCTGGTGGCGCTCGCGCTCCCAGCTCGAGGTCTTCAGGTGCTTGATCGCGGCGGTTGCGGCCGAGCAGATTGCCGGCGGCAGCGCGGTGGTGAAGATGAAGCCCGGCGCATAGGAGCGCACGGCGTCGATGATCTGGCCGTTGGCCGCGATATAGCCGCCGAGGCAGCCGAAGGCTTTCGCCAGCGTGCCTTCCAGGATGTCGATGCGATGCATGACGCCGTCACGCTCGGCGATGCCGCCGCCGCGCGGACCGTACATGCCGACCGCGTGGACTTCATCCACATAAGTCATCGCGCCGTATTTCTCGGCGAGGTCGCAGATCCTGGCGAGCGGGGCGACGTCGCCGTCCATCGAATAGAGGCTCTCGCAGGCGATCAGCTTCGGCCGGTTCGGGCCGGCGGCCTTCAAGAGCGCTTCGAGATCGGCGAGATCGTTGTGGCGGAACACGATCCGCTCGCAGCCGGACTGGCGGATGCCCTCGATCATCGAATTGTGGTTGAGCTCATCTGACAGGATCAGGCAGTTCGGGATGAGCTTTGCGATCGTCGCAATCCCGGTCTGGTTCGAGACGTAGCCGGAGGTGAAGAGGAGAGCAGCCTCCTTGCCGTGGAGGTCGGCGAGCTCGGCTTCGAGTTGCACCAGCGGATGGTGGGTGCCGGCGATGTTGCGGGTGCCGCCCGCACCGGTGCCGACCCGGGTCGCGGTCTCGACCATGGCGCCGACCACCTTCGGGTGCTGGCCCATGCCCAGATAGTCGTTGGAGCACCAGATCACGACGTCGCGCTTGCCGTTGGGCGAGTGCCATACCGCATGCGGGAACCTGCCGGCCATGCGCTCGAGATCGGCGAACACGCGATAGCGCCGCTCGGCGTGGAGGCGGTCGAGGGCAGAAGAGAAGTACTGGCTGTAATCCATCGGCAGACCTGCAGCGGAACTTAAGGGCCCAAGCGGCTAATCTTCTTAGAGCTTTTCAAGCTCTAATGTCTATGCGCCAACCCGCATTTGGCAATGCGGCGGGAAGGACCATTCATAACGGCGGGGCATCAGCAATAATTGATGTGGATCAACCGGCTAGCGCAGCCGCGACGCGGCGGGGCGCCGGCGCTTGGGCTGCGTGGTCGCGCTCGCGGCGGCATGGACATTTCGTCCATGTCGCTTCGCCGGTCATGATCGCGGAACCGGCTGGGCCGGGCGCGGCTGAAACGGCTGCGGTGCCGCCGTCCCCGGGCGGACAGCTCTTGCAAAGGGAAGCGCTATGAAACGAGTGATGATCCTGAACGGCCCGAACCTCAATCTCCTCGGCGTGCGCGAGCCGCACATCTATGGCACGACGACGCTTGCCGAGATCAAGGCAAGCTGCGAGGAGGCTGCTTTGAGGCTCGATCTCACGGTCGCCTTCCACCAGTCCAACCACGAGGGTATCCTCGTCGACCTGATCCAGTTGGCGCGGCAGGATGCCGATGCCGTCATCATCAATCCGGCTGGCTTCTCCTTCACCTCGGTCGCGATCATGGATGCGATCAAGGCGTTCGAGGGCCCCGTGCTGGAGGTGCACATCTCCAACATCCACGCCCGCGACGAATATCACCGGCATTCAAAGATTTCGTTCGTCGCAGCCGGCGTGATCTGCGGGCTCGGGCCCTATGGCTACATCGCGGCGATGCACGCGATCGCGCAGATGCAGTGAGGGCGGGCGCTCAGGTCGTCCTGAACTGGAGCACGCCGTCCTTCTCTTCCGCGGTCAGGCGTCCCTCGACCAGCATGTAGTTGACGTGGGCGATCAATTCGCCCGCGGCAAAGCCCATCTGGTGGGCATCGAGCACATGCTTGTGGAACACGACCGGCACGAGCTGGGACGAGGTCTGCGGCACCTCGCGGCACGCTTCCGCGATCATGCGGCAGCGCTCCTCGTGATGGTCGGCGAGCTGCTTGATGCGGGTCTTCAGCCCAAAGAACGGCACGCCGTGGCCCGGCAGCACCAGCACGTCATATGGCAACGTCGTGGTGAGGCTCGCGAGCGAGGCCAGATACTCGCCGAGCGAGTTCTGGTCGGGCTCGACCGCCCAGACGCTGACGTTCGGCGAGATCTTGCTCAGCACCTGGTCGGCGGAGAGGAACAGCTTGTCGTCGGCGCAGTACAGCATCACCTGATCGAGCGCGTGGCCGCCGCCGGTGATGACCTTGAAGCGGCGGGTGCCGATCACGACCTCGTCGCCATGCGAGATGCGGCGGTAAGAGGCAGGCAGCACCGACACGCGCTTCAGATATTCCTGGCCGCGGCCGAGCAGCTTGTCGGTTAGCGTCTCGTCCATGCCGTGGCGGCGGAAGAACAGTCGCTGCGCGTTGCGCCGCTCCTCGGTGCCGCGGTTCTGATGGTAGACCGATTGCAGATATTCGACCTGTGACATCTCGAGCGGGCAGTTGAACCGCTCGACGATCCAGCCCGCCAGGCCAACATGGTCGGGATGCGAATGGGTGACGATCAAGCGCGTGATATGGACGCCCCTCAGCGGCCCGTCGAACAGCTTTGTCCAGGCCTCGATCGTCTCCTCGTTGCCGAAGCCAGAGTCGATCATCGCATAGCCATCGCCGTCGGCGAGCAGGTAGATGTTCACATGGTTGAGGCGGAACGGCAGCTTGAGCCGTACCCACAACACGCCGGGGCGCACCTCCACGACCTCTTCGGGGCCGGGATGCTGTTCCCAGGGGTAGCGCAGCGCCTCGGCTGAGGACTGCGCGCTGTCGCTCTTCGAATGCATGGACTATCGGTACCCGCACATCGGGCGGGACGCCAGCCGAAAAGCGCTGCGGAGTAACCCCGCATAGCGGTCATTCCGTCCGTAGTTTTCCGTAGCCCGGATGGAGCGAAGCGAAATCCGGGAATTCTCACGCGCAAATGCCCCGGATTGCGCTTCGCTCCATCCGGGCTACGCATACACGGTCATTCCAGGGGCGCGCGTAAGTGCCCCGGAATGTCGGCGGCGGCGACTAGGCCGCCCGGATATTGCTGAGGAACGCGTCGATCTCCCCGCGCAGCACGTCGGCCTCGCGGCGCAGCGCATCGGAGGCGCTCAGCACTTCCGTCGCCGCAGCACCCGCTTCGGCCGAGGCCGTGGAGACGCCGACGATGTTGCTGGAGACCTCGCTGGTGCCCCCCGCGGCGTGCTGGATGTTGCGGGCGATCTCGCGCGTCGCTGCGCCCTGTTGCTCGACAGCGGCGGCGATCGTCGTGGTCACGTCGTTGATCTCGCCGATGATCTGGCCGATGCCTCGGATCGCGCCGACCGCAGAACTCGTGACCTGCTGCATGCTGGCGATCTGGGTGCGGATCTCATCCGTCGCCTTCGCGGTCTGGCTGGCGAGGCTCTTCACTTCGGAGGCGACCACGGCGAAGCCGCGGCCGGCCTCGCCGGCACGCGCCGCTTCGATCGTGGCGTTGAGGGCGAGCAGATTGGTCTGCGAGGCGATGGTCTGGATCAGATCGACGACCACGCTGATGCGGCTCGCGCTGTCTGCGAGGCCCTGCACGGTCGCGTCGGTCGCGCCGGCCTCGTGGACCGCCTTCTTTGCGATCTCGGCCGAGGTGACCACCTGGCGGCTGATCTCGGCAATCGACGACGACAATTGCTCGGTACCGGCCGACACCGTCTGCACGTTGACCGAGGTCTCCTCCGCTGCTGACGCCACTGCGTTGACCAGCGCATTCGACTGGTCGGCCGTCGACGACATGCTCTGCGCGGTCGCCTGCATCGAATTGGCCGATTGGGCGAGGCTGTCGAGCGCTGTGCGCACGGTGCCTTCGAACGATCCGATCTGCGCCTCCATGCGCGCGGCGCGCTCGGCCTTCGCAGCGCGGTCCTTGTCCTGCTCGCTCGAGAGCGAGCGGGCCTTGATCATGCCTTCGCGGAACACCTGCAACGTGTCCGTCATCGCGCTGATTTCGTCATTGTGCCTGGAGCGGGCAATCTCGGTGTCGAGGTCGCCTGCGGAGAGCAATTGCATCGCGCGCTGCAGTCCGCCGATGCGCCGCAGGATGTTGCGTCCGACATAGAGCCAGACGAATAGCGCCGAGCCGACCAGGGTCAACGCGCCCAGCGCCAGCATGACCATGGTGGCGAACGAAATCTGCCTGCGCGCCTGGAAGGTCGAGTCGTTGGTCTCCCTCTGCACGCCTTCGACCAGTTGCTGCACGCTGATGCCGAGGCCGACATTGAGCTTGCGGGTTTCATCGAGCACGGTCTGGCCGTAGTCGGTGGCGTCGAGCTCCTTCTCACGCAGGTTGAACACACCGGTCTTCCCGGTGCCGAGCGCAAGCAGCTTTTCGGCCGTCTCGCGCAGCATCTTGCTGCCCTGATTGTCCGGCAGCAGGTCGAGGTTGGAGCGAAGGCGTCCCTGCGCCGTCTTGAAATCCTTCTGGATGTCATCGAGCTTGTCGGCGGTATTGGCCGAAAGCGCCGCGCTCATGTCGGCCGCCGCAAGATTGCCGGCGGCAACGACGTTGCCGAGCTGGCCGACGGTCTGCGCGGCTTCGGTGGCGTCTTCGGCCGAAAGGTTCGCGGAGCCGAGAATCGCGTTCACCTGGGTCTGGGCGTTGAGCATCGCGGGGCTGGCCGCGCCGACGAAGTCGCCCTGCGCCTTGCGTAGCGCATCGTATTGCTTGTCGTGAAGGGCCGCGACGTCGAGCCGCTCGCGCGCGGCCGAGGTCAGGCTTTGCGCCGCCTCATTGAGATTCTTGATGGTGTCGTTGAGTCCCGTGACGACCGTCTTATCGGCGCCGAGCTCGATGATCTCGCCGAGCTTCTGCTGGACCTGCTGCTGCAATTCCTTGAGCTTCCTGGTGTGCTCGTTCAGCGCATCCTCGCTCGGCGCCGCAAGGAGCGCCGGACCCTGTGCGGCGAGGCTGGCGCTCAGTGCCGACAATTGCAGACTTGCAGCGAGACGCGGAATGTCCCGTCCGCTCAGATCGACCATGCGTTCGCCGAGATTTTGCAGCACGTAGCCGGCGCCTGCCGAGATCACGAGGCCCATGCCGGCGATGACCGCGAAGGCGGCGAACAGGCTGCCGCGCACACCCCATTTCAGCAACGAGACACGAGGCCTGAGTCTGCCCAGGCTCATACGGATCGCCATCAGAATTCCCCCACGCCGACTGCTTTATATTTTGCGGGCGGCAGTATCGGGGTAGCGAGTTAAAAAATCGCAAGTGACGCAATTGCTTGCGCTCTTTCCACATGGCGAAAAAAGAAGGGCCGGCAAGATTGCCGGCCCTCCTCGCAAGATCAGTGTGGTTAGCGATCAGTAACGCGCAGCCGCTGGGCCGGCCCAATTGAAGCGGTAGTTGACGCCCGCCTTCACGGTGTGATCGTCGGTGGTGAAGCTGCCGGCCGACACCAGCGCGGCCGGCGCGATGAAGGTGGCGCTGCCGAAATTGTAGTACTGATACTCGGCCTTGGCCGACCAGTTCGGAGCGAACATGTATTCGAGACCGGCCCCGACGGTGTAGCCATTGCGATGATCGCCGGAGATCGCGAACGCGACCGGCGCCCCGCCGAGTGTCACATGCTCGTTGTTGTCGGAATAGGCGTAGCCACCCTTCACGTAGAGCAGGCCCGGGCCCCAGGTGTAGCCGACGCGGCCGGTGATCGAGCCGAGCCCGCGCTGGTCGTTGGTGTAGGCGTAGCCGCTCGGGAACACCGCGCCGACGCTGCCGGACAGCCAGGAGTACTGGCCTTCGACGCCGACCACGAAGTTCGGGTGGAACTGCCAGTCCGCGCCGGCCTGGAGACCGCCGAGGAAGCGGCCATTTCCGTTGTTGCCGGTGGAGAGGCCGTTGAAATTGTTGTCGCTCGAGAACGCGCCGCCGAGATGCGCACCGAGATAGAAGCCGGTCCAGTTGTAGATCGGCGAAACATAAGCCGGCGCAGGCGCCTTGTTGTAATAGGGCCGGGCGCCGAGATCAGCGCCGACGGCGGGCGCGGCCGCGCTCAACGAGAGCAGCGCAACGGTCGCGAACAGAATCTTCTTCATCGTCTCTAACTCCAACACTTCATTCCCGGCAGGCGCGCTTTCCGCGCCGTCGTTGCCTTGGCAGATAGCGGGCTTTTGACTAAAATGCTGTCGCATGCGTGGCACAGTCGCCGCCAACCCAACGTATTGGCGGGTAAATGCTTTTCGTGCTTAACGTCGGCTTAAGAAACGGTGAAGGAAAGCTTAACGCGCAGCGTTCGTGGAGACGATCGGCCGCTCTTCGTTACGCCAGGCGCCGGCGCACCTCCTCGCGCATCTGCTCGCGAAACTTTTCGCGCTGCGCGGGCCGGTCCTTCTCTGCGATGGTATGACGATCGAAGATGTCGAACTTCTCCAGGATCGGATAGCGCTCGCTCGCCATCGCGAGCACGCCGAGCACCTTGGCCGCCGACGCGCTCGGGCCGCGGACCTCCCAGCGCCGGATCGTCACGGTCCCGCTCGCAGCCGGCAGGCCGCACAGCTTCGCCATGTCGGCGACCGTCAGCTCCCGGCCGAGCGCCTCGGACAGGTCGGCGCGCAATTGCTTCAGTTCGGGGCCGGTCATGTCACCTCAAGTCAGCGAAATCGAGGTGAATGCACTAGCGCTGATTCGGGCCGATCCGAAGGCGGGCCTGTCTCATCCGCCGGGACCTGCCAAAGCGACGCAATCAACCTCCACGTCGAATGGCCCCGGCCACGACGGGACATGCACGAAGATGCGCGCGGGGGATTCGTCCTCGAAGTAGCGGGCGTAGACCTCGTTGAACGCGGCGAAGTGCGAGGGGGCGGGCGTGCAATAGACGTTGCACTTGATGACCTGTTTCAGCGCGGAGCCTGCCGTTTCCAGGCAGCGCTTCATCTGGTCGAGCACGATTTCGGCCTGCCGCTCGAATGGCAGTGGTCTGATCTCGCCCGTTTCGGGATCGAAGGGCGGCAGTCCGGACAGATAGACCAGGCCGTTGGCGACGACCACCGGATAGATCGGGCCTTTGCGGCGGCGTTCGAGATAAGTCGAAATCGGCTCCACGCGGATTCGTTTCATGTCGCTCCTCCTGGCCCTGCTGGCAGCCACCAAGCTACCGCATGCCGGCCGTCAATGGTTCGGCGGCTGCCGAACTGTCGCCGTTGTGGAGCTGCGGCCGTCGCGATAGGATCAGCCATGGTCGCGGCGGCAAACATGGTCGAGGTGGCGGCATTGGTTGGCGACACCGCCCGTGCCACCATGCTGGCCGCGCTCATGGGCGGACAGGCGCTGACTGCAAGCGAGCTCGCTGCGCGGGCGCGAGTATCAAAGTCCACCGCTAGCGGACATCTCGGCAAGCTGGTCGGTGCGAGGCTGCTCAGCGTGACGCAGAAGCGTCGCAACCGCTACTACCGCATCGCGTCACCTCTGGTGGCGAGGATGCTGGAAAGCATCAAGGCTGTCGCCGCCATCGAGGCTCCGTCGCGTCACCAGCCGCGTTCGATCGGCGATGACCGGCTCCGTTTTGCACGCACCTGCTACGATCATCTGGCGGGTCATCTGGGGGTTGCCATCGCCGATGCCCTCGTTGCCAAAGGGCACGTCGTCCTTACGGACGACGGCGGCGAGGTGACCGCTTCCGGTACGCGTTTCCTCTCCCTGTTCGGTGCCGAGCTGGCACCGACGTCCCGGAGCAGGCGAATTTTCTGCCGCCCGTGCCTGGACTGGAGCGAGCGCCGCTATCACGTCGCCGGCCACGTCGGTGCGGAAATTCAACGATGCTGCCTGGAGCTCGGCTGGCTGAGGCGCGATCGGGACACGCGGGTCGTGCGCATCACGCCGGCCGGGCATATCGGCTTGCGCAAGACATTTGGCGTCGACCTGAGCGACGCCAGCCGCGGTTCTTCAAATGCCCGTTCGTGAATTCCCATGCTAGTCTCTCCTTGCCGGTTGCGCGTCAGCGAGGGGAATTTGCATGCCCGTGTTCAAGCTGCCCCTGTCGGGGGATGTCGTTCAGTCGATCTATCCGTCGTTCTTCAGCCCCACCGGCGGCCAGCTCGGGCTGGTCAACATCACGGTCGGGCAATCCTCGGCGCCGGAGGTCGAGAAGGACGTGCTGTCGGATGTCGGCAGCTACGGCAAGCAGATCGGCCAGATCGCGGACGCGCTGCTCGCGGTCATCGAGCATCTGGAGGGGGACGCCGACGGGATGCTTAAGCGAGACAAGGCAATCAAGGACTTCAAGACCATGCTGCACGCGGTCGCCAAGGTGAAGAACGCCCACCATCGCGAGGCACGGCGCCCGCGCGACTGATCGCGTCATACGTTCTGCACGTTCTGTCCGGGGGAGGCGGCGAGCGGCCCCTTTGGCGCAGTCGGCATCCGCCGCACAAAAAATGTACAGCGCGATCCTGTTTTCACTTGATTCATCTCCCTGTCACGGAGACAAGTCCGCCATGGACAACGCCACCCGCTCGGAACGATCTCGCAACGCTGCGCTGGAAGCGGCGATTGCCATCATTGCGCGCGACGGACCCGGCCGGCTGACGCTCGACGCCATCGCGCGCGAGAGCGGCCTCAGCAAGGGCGGCGTGATGCATCAGTTCCGCACCAAGGAAGCCGTGCTCAAAGCACTGCTCGAGCGCCAGATGGCGCATTTCGAGGAATTTTCGAACAGCTACATGGCGAAGGTGAGCGCAACCTCCGCGAACCCCGCGCTCGCAACCCAGCTCGCGACAGTCCGCGAAGCGGCCGCGTCGCCGAATTCGGCGGCGCTGGCGCTGGTCGCGGCCATGGTCGAAAATCCCGGCCTGATGTCGTTGCCGCGCGATCGCGAGATGAAGCGGGTCGCGGCCATCAAGGCGGAGGCCGCCGACCCGGATCTTGCATTGCTGCGTTGGGCCGCTGCACGCGGACTGCTGCTCAGCGGCCTGTTCGGCATGTCGCCGCTCAGCAAGGAAGAGCATCAGCGCCTGTTCGCGCGCCTGCTCGACGATAGTCAGTGGAGCGCGCTGGAAAAGCCTGCCAAGCCGCGCACCGTGAAGACGGGTGCAGCGACGCCGGCCAAGAGCGCAACCGCGCGCAAGCGCGCCTGAGCGGCCGTCAGCAATACGAATCCCTCACCGCCAGGCATGCCCAACCCCTCATCCTGAGGAGCTTGCGGAGCAAGCGTCTCGAAGGATGAAGGCCAAGCTGCAAGAGGCGGGCCTTCATGGTTCGCCCGGCGATGCGAAGCATCGTCCGGAGACGGCGCTGGCGCGCCTCCTCACCATGAGGGTCAAATAGCGCGACCGGCGCGGCCGACGGTATCAGCCGCATTTTCGTACTTTACAAACCGTCTGGTCGGTTTTATAAACGAGGACACTGAGGCCCGGCCCAAGGCTTCGGATCATGGCCCCGGAAGATGCCTTGGGTCGGTAATTGTGAGCACCGCAGCCGCGTTCTTGTCCCGTGCGCGGCTGCGGTCGCCGCTGCCTCTCATTGCGTCTTAAGAGGAGTATGGAATGGATCGCTCGATCGCCATGCGCGGTCTGGGAACGCTCGCGCTGTGCGCCGTCGTGGTCGGCTGCGCCAGCGTGACGCCGGTGCCCTATTCGGAGATGGCCTCGTCGGCCTACATGGCGCCAGACAAGTCGGACACTTCCGGCCGCGTGCCCTACCGCTACTCCGCGCAGGTCGATTGGCGCACCTACAATAAAGTCATCCTCGACCCCGTCGTGATCTACCGCGGCAAGGATCATCAGTTCGGCGACATGTCCGACAAGGACAAGGCGACGCTCGCCGCCTACATGCAGAACCGCTTCGCCGACAAGCTGCGCAGCCGCTTTGCGCTGGTGAGTGCCCGCGGGCCGAACACGTTGCGGGTGCGGCTGACCCTGACCGGTGCCGTCGCCAACACGCCGGTGCTCGGCACGCTGTCGCGCTTCGATGTCGCGGGCGCCGTCTATAACGGCGTGCAGGCCGCGCGCGACGGCGAGGGCACGCTGACCGGCTCGGTCATCTACGGCGTCGAGATCTTCGACGCCTCGACCTCGCGCCTGCTCAGCGCGTACGTCACCAAGCAATACCCGAACGCCTACGACATCAAGGCGAGCGTCGGCTCGCTCGCGGCCGCCACGGCCGGCATCGAGAAGGGCGCCGACGCCTTCATGGCGCAGCTGAACTGAAGCGAGAGAGGCCGAGAGATGAACATCCTTCTTCGCATCGTCGTCCGTGTCGCGATCACCATCGCGCTGATGATCTTCGACGGCCGCGCCGGGGCGATGAGCCCCACCGATCCCGCCGGCACCTGGGTCACCGAGGACGGCCGGGCACGCATCCGTCTCGAGCGCTGCGGTTTGGGGCGCGACCGCATCTGCGGCTTCATCGTCTGGATGAAGACCCCGACGGACAAGCGCGGCCAGCCGTTCCGGGACAGCGAAAATCCCGATCCCGACAAGCGCGCTCGCGCGCTGCTCGGCCACCAGCTCATCATGGGCCTGGAGGCGACACCGGAAGGCCGCTTTGCGGGCGAGATCTACAATGCCGAGGACGGCAAGCGCTATTCCGTCTCGCTGTGGCGCGAGGCCGCCGACAGACTGAAGCTCAAGGGCTGCCTGATCAGGTTCTTGTGCCAGACCCAGACCTGGCAGCAGACCTTCGACGCCCAGCCGGGCCAGCTCATCGGCCTGACCGGTGACGTCAACGGTCCCCGCGCCGACAAGGAATGGGCCGCGGCGTCGCCGCCGAAGCCGACGCCGGTGAAGGGGAAGTAGAGGCTACTTCCGCAGCGGCTCACCTGGTCGGTGAGGGGTTGGGCGCCGTCTCCTCATACTCCGTCATTGCGAGCATAGCGAAGCAATCCAGAGTCCCTCCGCGGAACGATTCTGGAATGCTTCGCTGCGCTCGCAATGACGACGTGGTGGAAGCGTGTCCGCCGCTACTTCCCCAGCGCCTTCTGCAACTCGGCAGGCGCCTCGCCGAGTTGCTCGCGATGCGCGGCACTGATCTAGAAGGCGATGGCACTGTCCTGCGCCGCGTGCCAAGATGCATCCGATCGTCAAAAACAGTTTCAACAACCAGATCGGTGGATCATGAATGATCAGCCTTTTCCAGGACCCGCCTTGCGCCCGCTGAGCTTGCAGATCGGCGCCCAGATAATCGCCGGCTTCGAGAGCGCAGGCACCGGCCGCCCGATCCTCCTGATCCACGGCAACTCATCCTCGTCCCGGATCTGGCAGAAGCAGTTGCAGGGACTGCCGGGGACAAAATTCCGCGTGATCGCGATCGACCTGCCGGGGCATGGTGCGTCGTCGCCTCCGCCCAATCCTGAGGCCGACTATTCAGGCCCGGGCTATGCCTCCGTGATTGCCACGATCGCCCGTGAGCTCGATCTGAAAAAGGCCGTGGTGGTCGGCTGGAGCCTCGGCGGCCACGCCGTGCTCAATGCGGCGGCTGCGCTGCCGATGGCCGCCGGTCTGATGATCTTCGGCACGCCGCCGATCGGCAAGGCGCCGGACGGCTTTTCCGGCTTCAAGGGCCTGTCGGCGACGGTGTTCACGCCGAAGCCGAGCGAGCCCGAGATCGAGGATTGGACGAAATCGGCCTTCGCGCCCGGCTATGCTCCGATTCCCGATTTCGTCGTCGCGGACTTCCGCAATACGGACGGCAACGCCAGGGGTTATCTCGGCGCCAACGTCCAGGCCGGCCGCATCTCCGACGAGGCCGAGATCGTCCGCAATCTCAAAATTCCGCTTGCGATCGTCCACGGCCGTGAAGAGCAGATCGTCGATCTCGGCTATCTCCAGCGACTGGCGGCGCCGACGCTGTGGCGCGGCGAGGTGCAGGTGATCGATGGCGCCGGCCATGCGCCGCAATGGGAGAAGGCGGAGGCGTTCAACAAGTTGCTCGACGAATTCGCATCGAGCGTTTGACCTTCCTCATCTCAACCCCGCCCTTCGAAATCCCTCCAGATAGTGCTCGCGATCTGCTTCGCTCCGCCAGGGCAGTTGCGTCGTGATCCAGGCGAGCGAGATATTGGGCTGGGTGCGGCGCAGCTCCCGCAAAGCAGTCGTGGCCAGCTCCTGATCGCCGCGCATCCCGGCCGAGACCGCGAGCACGCGATAGGCGCCGGTGAGATCGCCGCGGTGGCGGATCGCCTCCCGGGCAAGGGCGATCGCCTCGTCATAGCGGCGCTCGGTGAAGCGGGCGTAGCCGGCGATGCCGTAGTAGATCGCGAGCGACGGATCGCGCGGACTGAGCCGAATGACCTTTTGCGCCGCCTCGAACGAGCAGCTCGACCGGCCGGCATAGGACAGCGCCAGCGCGTAATAGCCCTGCGCCAGCGAGAAATTAGGGTTGAGCCTGAGCGCCTGCTCGAACTCCGACAGCGCGTCGTCCAGTCGCCGCGTCGAGAAGTAGACGCTGCCGAGCGCGGTATGCGCCCAGGCATCCTCGTGATCGCATTTGACCGCCGCGAGCGCGGCAGCTTCCGCGACGGGGGCCGCGGTCGCCAGCTCCGCCCAGCCGAGATGCACGCCGAACATGTGGCTTGCCGCCAGCAGCGACAGGGCCTGGCCGTAATCGGGATCGATCGCGATCGCCTGGGCGAGCAGCGCCTGCGCCGTCAGATGATCTTGCGGCGTCACACGCCAGTAGTGCGACAGCCCTCGCATCAGCAGGTCCCAGGCGTCCAGGCTCGATGGCTGCTTGCGCCGGGCGTGAAAATTCTCCGCCGCATAGATCTGCGGCTCGATCGCCGCGACGATCGCGTTCGTGATCTCGTCCTGAACGGCGAAGACGTCGCCGAGCTCGCGATCGTAGTGCTCGGCCCAGATGTGGCTGCCGGTGACGGCGTCGTTGAGCTGCGCAGTGATCCGCACGCGGTCGCCGGCCTTGCGCACGCTGCCTTCGACGACATAGCCGACGCCGAGCTCGTCGGCGATCTCCCGGATGTGCACCGCGCGGCCCTTGTAGGTGAAGGACGAGTTGCGGGCGATCACCAGGAACCAGCGCACCTTCGACAGCGCGGTGAGGATGTCCTCGGCGATCCCGTCGCAAAAATACTCCTGCTCGGGATCGTCGCTCATGTTCTCGAACGCCAGCACCGCGATCGCCGGCCGCTCGGGAGCGCTCCGTGGCGCCTTCGCCTCGGCCGCAGGCGGCGCCAGAGTCTCGTCCAGCACCTCGCCGACGAAGCGAAAGCCCTTGCGCGGGATGGTCTTGATCAGCCGCTGCCTAGCGCCGTCGTCGCCGAGCGCCTTTCGTGCCGCATTGATGCGGCTATTCACCGCAGAGTCCGAAACGATGCGGTTGTCCCAGACCTCGTTGATCAGGTCGTCCTTGGTGACCACACGCGTGCGTTGCTCCACGAGATAGAGCAACAGATCGAATACCTGCGGCTGCAATGGAACGACCGCGGCGTCCTGCGTTAGTTCGTGCAGTTCGCTATCGAGCACATAGTTTTCAAAACGAAATCGCACGGCCTCGTCATCTCAAGCAAAAATCAGCGACGTCTCAGGCGAAAATCAATCGTCCGCAAAAGTTTCGGCGCGTCCAATGCGGCAGGGTGTAGCGACCCAAGAAGTGCCGATCCCGGCACAACGGAGCTACATATGAGCCAAGTTCATTCCGACGTGAATATCAGCCCGGATGTCGTGGGCTCCAAAGTTCTCAAGTTCATCGCCTTTCTGTACGGAATTGCCGCCTATCTCGTATTTCTCGTGACCATCCTCTACGCCATCGGCTTCGTCATGGGCCTGGTGGTGCCCAAGAGCATCGACACCGGGACCGATTCCTCGGCGATCGAGGCGGTCACCATCAATCTGCTCCTGATGGCGCTGTTTGCCGTTCAACACAGCGTGATGGCACGGCAGCGCTTCAAGGCGTGGTGGACGCAGTTTGTGCCAAAGCCTGTCGAGCGCAGCACCTATGTGTTGCTGGCGAGCCTGTCGCTGCTGCTCCTGTTCTGGCAGTGGCGGCCGCTGCCGGCGATCATATGGGACGTCCAGGATCCGGATGTCGCCGTGACCATCGTCACGCTATCCCTTGCCGGCTGGGTGCTGGTCTTCATCTCGACCTTCCTGATCAATCACTTCGAGTTGTTCGGTGTGCAGCAGGTGACCCAGCAACTGGTCGACAGGCAGGCCTCGTCGCCGCGTTTCACGACGCCGCTGTTCTACAAATTCGTCCGGCATCCGCTCTACCTCGGCTTCATCATCGCGGTCTGGGCCGCGCCGACCATGACCGTGGGCCACCTGCTGTTTGCATCCGTGATCACGCTCTACATCCTGCTCGGCATCACGCTCGAGGAGCGCGACCTCGTCGCGATGTTTGGCGACGAGTACCGGCAATACAAACAGCGCGTATCGATGCTTATTCCCTGGCGCCGGTCGGCTTGAGCCGCTCTTCACCTCTCTCCGTAAGAACGGGGAGAGGGAGACGAGGCATTCATCATTCAAGGAGAGCACTTCAATGAAACACGTCGGAAACTGCTTCTGCGGCGCCGTCGCGATCGAAGTGACGGGCGCGCCGGAGGCGATGGGCTACTGCCATTGCCGTTCCTGCCGCTCGTGGTCGGGCGGGCCAGTCAATGCATTCAGCCTGTGGAAGCCGGAGGCCGTGCGCATCACCGCCGGCGCCGATCACGTTACGACCTATGCCAAGACGCCACTCAGCCAGCGCAAATATTGCCGCAAATGCGGCGGCCATCTCATGACCAGCCATCCGCCGCTCGGCCTGATCGACGTCTTCACCGCCGCCATCCCGACGCTCGCCTTCACGCCCGCCGTCCACGTCAACTACGCCGACACCGTGCTGCCAATGCGCGATGGCCTGCCCAAGCTGAAGGATTTTCCCGCAGAGTTCGGCGGCAGCGGCGAGATGATGAAGGAGTAGGTGATCGCTTCGCCTCTCTCCGCTCGCGGCGAGCGGCCGGAATGCGTGCGCAGCGCGGATTCCGGGTGAGGGGGAGCTTCCGCAAGTCCAACTCTCGCCGTGATTGCGGATGCAGCCCCTCACCCCAGCCTTCTCCCCCGCAAGAACGGGGAGAGGGGCCGGCTACCGCAACCCTGCGCGCCGCAAGCCTTCGAGGTAATGCTCCCGATCCTCGGCGCGCTGCATCGGCAGCTCGCTGGTGATCCAGGCGAGCGACACGTTGGGCTGGGCACGACGCAGGCCTTCGAGTGCGGAGGCCGCCAGCTCGCGATTGCCGAGCATGCCGGCGGCGGCCGTCAGCGCGCGATGCGCGCCGACGAAGTCGCTGCGCTGCCTGAGCGACTCGCGCGCGAACTGGATCGCGTCCTCGTAGCGATGGCCGATGAACTGCGCATAGGCGGCGACCCCGCAATAGATCGCCGAGAACGGATCGCGCGGACTGAGCCGCAGCGCGCGGCGTGCGGCCGCCTCGCCGTCCTCCCAGCGGCCCGCATAGCACAGCGTCACGCCGTAGAAGGCGTGCGTCATCGCAAAATTGGGATTGAGCCGCAGCGCGAGCTCGAATGCGGCGATGGCGTCGTCGAAGCGCCGCCGGAACAAGTAGGTGTAGCCGAGCCCGTGATGGGCCCAGGCGTCGTCGCGGTCTGCCTCGACCGCGGCGAATGCGGCGCGCTCCGCGATCGGCAGCGTGGCCGCCATGTCGGCCCAGCCCATATGGGCGCCGAACATATGGCTGGTCGCGAGCAAGCCGAGAGCCTTGCCATAGGCCGGGTCGATCGTGATCGCCTTCTCGAGCAGCCCCTGGGCTGCGACATTGTCGCCCCGTGTGATGCGCCAGTAACGCGACAGCGCGCGCATCACCAGATCCCAGGCATCCAGGCTTCCCGGCGGCTTCTGCTGGGCGCGAAAGCTTTCGGCGGCGTAGAGCTGCGGCTCGATCGCGGCGACGATGGCATCGGTGATCTCGTCCTGCACGGCGAAGACGTCGGCGATGCTGCGGTCGTAGCGCTCGGCCCAGAGATGGCTGCCGCTCGTTGCGTCGTTGAGCTGCGCGGAAATGCGCACCCGGTCGCCGCTCCGCCTGACGCTGCCCTCGAGGACGTAGCGCACGCCGAGCTCGCGGGCGATCTCGCCGATATGCACCGCGCGGCCCTTGTAGACGAAGGAGGAGTTGCGCGCGATGACGAAGAACCAGCGCAGCTTCGACAGCGCGGTGATGATGTCCTCGCTGATTCCGTCGGAAAAGTAATCCTGTTCGCGGTCGCCGCTCATATTGGTGAATGGCAGCACCGCAATTGCAGGGCGATCGGGCAGCGGCAGCGCGGCCGGGGCTTCCCTGGCCTGGCCGGCAGGCTCCGCCAGGCTGGCATGGCCGTTCCGCATCTCGACGTCGCCGACGAAGCGAAAGCCTTTGCGCGCCACGGTGCGGATCAGCGCCTGGCTCGCGCCGGAGTCGCCGATCGCCTTGCGTGCCGCGTTGATCCGGCTGGTCAGGGTCGATTCCGAGACCGAGCGCCCAAGCCAAATCTTGTCGATCAGCTCGTCCTTGGTCACCACGCGGTCGCGATTCCGCATCAGGTGAACGACGAGATCGAAGACCTGCGGCTCGACCGCGATGGGAACCCGATCGCGGCTCAGCTCCCGCCTGTCGGTATCAAGTAAGTGATCGCTAAACAGAAACTGCACTGCGACGACTCTGGCCTCATGACAAAATCAAGCATCCGAAATGGCAACATGAATTGGGCTTTGATTCTGTGAGTCCATCGAAGATGCATTTCGGTTCATCGGAGCGTCGGCGGTTGCCCTGAACTGGGCAGATGCCAGCTATGTCGCCGATGGGCGGCCGGGCGATGGAACCGGCCAAGAGGGGGGCAGACTTTCGCCAAGAGGGTAGACCTTCCAAGGGTGGGCAAAAGTCGCAATTTGCGCCGTGCCCACCCCCCCAATTTATGGCGAGGCGATCACGGACACGGATGCCGGCGGCCGTCATTGCCAAGGAAGGTGCCGCTGTTTGGATCGTAGGACCGGTAGCGCTGCATGCAATAGGCGACCGCATCGTCGGCGGGTGGTGCTGCATAATAGGCGGGGGGCGGAGGCGGATAGCCTGGACCGTAATAAGGCGCAGCCAGCGCGCCGCCGATCAGCGCGCCGGCGGCGAGGCCGCCGACGAATGCGCCGCCGCCCCAGCCGCGATGTCCGTACCAGCGGACCTGCTCGACATTTGCGGATTGCGAGGGCGCGACCGCCAACGGATGGCCGATCGGCGCGGCGTATGTCGGCGACGGCGCGCCTGCCGCAAGGCTTGCAAGCAGTACGGCTCCAGCAACTGAGCGAAACGATTTCAACATCAAGGTCTCCTCGTCATGCGAAGGCGATCGACGCCTCGCGCCAGAGATAAAGCAACCCGCCGGTACCGATGGATTAAAGTTTCGACAGGATGACGGCTCGCAGCGACCGGGCTGAAGCAGCCGCGCCGCGATCGCAGCGCCTATCTCACTGAAATATGACCTTGGCGCTGCTCAACCGGGCCACTGGGGCGGCAACGTGTTGAAAACCAAGATGCGTGAAATTGCGTATCCTGGCTCAAGGCGCGCAATTGGCTCGCGCACTTGCGCCATGCGATGCTAGACTTAGATGGAATAGTAATTTCGGCAGAGGACCCGGCATGACCGATCAACGCAACACCTCCACTCCCATCGATCCCGCAAAACTCGACCGGCTGGCCGAGGTGGCGGTGAAGGTGGGCCTGGGCTTGCGGCCGGGCCAGGATCTGTTGCTGACCGCGCCGGCAATCGCGCTGCCACTGGTACGGCGGATCGCGGTGCATGCCTACAAGGCAGGCGCGGGCATCGTCACGCCGATCCTCTCCGATGAGGAGATGACGCTGGCGCGCTACCGCCACGGTGACGACAACAGTTTTGATCGCGCTGCCGGCTGGCTCTACGAGGGAATGGCAAAGGCCTTCTCGGAAAATACTGCGCGACTGGCCATCGTCGGCGACAATCCGATGCTGCTGTCGGGCGAGGACCCCGCCAAGGTGGCGCGCGCCAGCAAGGCCAATTCCATGGCCTACCAGCCTGCGCTGGAAAAAATCGTCAATTTCGACACCAACTGGAACATCATCGCCTATCCGAGCGCGTCCTGGGCGAAGCAGGTGTTTCCCGATGATCCCGAGGACATCGCGATCGGCAAGCTCGCGGATGCGATCTTTGCCGCGTCCCGTGTCGATCGCGCGGATGCGATGGCGAACTGGGCGCAGCACAATGCGGCGCTGCGCGAGCGCACGGACTGGCTGAACGGCAAGCGTTTCCGCGCGCTGCAATACTCCGGGCCAGGCACCGATCTGACCATCGGTCTTGCCGATGGTCATGAATGGGAAGGCGGTGCCTCGCTCTCCAAGAACGGCATCAGCTGCAACGCCAACATCCCGACCGAGGAGGTCTTCACCACGCCGCATTGTCGGCGCGTCTACGGCCACGTCATCAGCTCGAAGCCGCTGTCCTATCAGGGCACGCTGATCGACAACATCGCCGTGCGCTTCGAGGACGGCAAGATCGTCGACGCAAAGGCCTCGCGCGGCGAGGAGGTGCTGAATAAGGTGCTCGACACTGACGAGGGCGCCCGTCGGCTCGGCGAGGTGGCGCTGGTGCCGCACTCCTCGCCGATCTCGCAGAGCGGGCTGTTGTTCTTCAACACGCTGTTCGACGAGAACGCGGCGTCGCACATCGCGCTCGGCCAGTGCTATTCGAAGTGCTTCATCAATGGCGCCAAGCTGACGCCGCAACAGATCGCGGCGCAGGGCGGCAACCAGAGCCTGATCCACATCGACTGGATGATCGGCTCGGCCGAGACCAACATCGATGGCATTCTGGCCGACGGCAGCAAGGAGCCGGTATTCCGCAAGGGCGAGTGGGCGAAATAGCCGCGCGAGCATGATCCGGAAAAGTGGGAACCGGTTTTCCGACCAGATCATGCTCAATCAAAAAAAAGCCTCATGCCGCTGCGTTGCGCAGCATCGGAATGCGATCGATCGTGAAGCGGTTGAACAGCGTGGTGAACGGGCTGCCGTCGGTCGCGCGCACGATGGCGTCGGACGCGGCGACCGCTTCATAAAGCACCCCGATGGGATCCGCTAACGCGGGAAGGTCGAACGCGTCACGGATCGCGTCGCGGGCGTCGTTGATGTCGTCCTCGTCGTCGAGCGTCGCCTCCAGCGCGACCGCTGCGCGCCGCATCTGTTCGAGGTCGCCGCCGGCGGAGAATTTGAGGATGTCGAGCCAATAGGGACAGGCGACGACGATCTGGATGAAGTCCTCGAATGTTGCCGCGATGATCCCGGCGCGGCCCTCCGACGAAGCATAGAGCACATGGTTTGACGGCAGCAGCACGAACGCGCCGCCCGAGCCGTCGCTGCCGACTTGCCGGGGCGCCTCGATGCCGTCGATGGAGAACCAGTCGGGCGGCGGATCGTCGGCTTCAAGGCAGACGTCGAGGGCCGCGAGGTGCCCGGCAGCCTCGCTGTTGGCGCTCACGGCCTCGGGGAAAAGGGGCATCGGACCGGCTCCTTGCTGATTGGACTCCGCGCATTTTGTCGCACCCTGCAAAAGCCGGGTTCAAATGCACGAATCCAAAGGCAAATCGACGCGTTAGGCGCGCCGCACATGCAACTTGCGGCTGATTGTCCGGGCCCGCGTAAGGAAGAATTAAAAAACGGATTCTAGCGTCATGCGCACTGTTTGAAACGGCCCGGGGCCTGGGCCAGCCCACTCATATTTCTATCCCCAGAGGAAGCCGATGTCGCGCGCGTTGATTGAAACCGGAAATTGTGCCGTCGATCTGGAGCTGCGGCCGATCGAGCCGTCATGGATCATCGAAGGCAATCCGGTGTCGCGGTCGCACATCCTGTCGACCAGCACCGACGGCACGGCATCGACCATCATCTGGTCCTGCACCGAAGGCCGCTTCAACTGGTACTACGATTTCGACGAGACCATTATGATCCTTGAAGGATCGATCGTGCTCGAGAGTGAAGGCTTGCCGTCGAAGCGCTACGGGGCCGGCGACGTGATCTTCTTCCGCGACGGTGCGCATGCCAAGTGGCACGTCGAGGGCTACGTCAAGAAGATCGCCTTTTGCCGCAAGACCAATCCGGCACTGATCGGCTTCATGGTCCGTGTCGTCAACAAGCTGAAGCGGATGTTCCTCGCGCCCGGCGAGCGTCGTTCCGCGACGCTTCTGGGGGCCGGCTGACCCAAGTTCTACCAAGGCGCTTCCGAGCGAATGGCCTCGAAAAGGGCCGGGACCAACGTCCCGGCCCTTTCTCATGTCATGACGGCAGTTCGAGCCGGTAGAAATCGGTCGCCGTCTGCGCGAACAGAGCCGTCTTCTCGGCTTCACTCAGCGGTGCGGCGATGCGCTTGAAGGCATTGAAGATCACCTGGTAGCTGCACTGGCCCTTGTCCGGTGGGAAATTGCTCTCGAACATCGCGCGCTTCGCACCAAACGCCTCGATGCAAGTCTCGACATAAGGCCGCCACGCCGCCGCAAGCTCCTCGGAAGATGGCGGCCTTTCGCGCAGATGGAAGTCATAGCCGAGCAGGCACATCGCAAGCCCGCCGAGCTTGACCACGACGTTCTCGCATCTCGCGATCTCCTTGATTGCCGCCCGCCATACCGGAAACACCTCCTCGCGCCTGCCTGCGAACCGGCCGGTGCCGGCCGGCCCGCCGCAATGATCGAGCACGATTCTTGTGTCGGGAAAGGCACGCGCCAATTCGGCCAACTCGCCGATCTGCGGATGAAACAGCCAGGCGTCGAAGCTCAGGCCCAGCGGCGCGAGGCAGGCAAAGCCCTTGCGGAAGGTTGCGTCTTCCAGCAACCGCTTCGGCCGGCTCGCATACATGCCCGCGACCACGGGGTCCTCGTCCCAGGCGGAGGAATGCCGGATGCCACGAAAGCGGCCGTTTCCGGCGGCGATCTCGGCTTCCAGTACCGGTTTTGCCGCATCACCAAGCAAGAGATTGACGTGGCTGACGATGCCGGCACAGATCGCGGCCTTGCCATAGCCGCCGCTTGCACTCATCGCGGCGACGCCGCTCGCGAACTCGACCTCGCCGACGGGGCGGAAGGCCTCAGGCCCGTGCGCGCGGTACATCGAGCGGCAGTCGACATAGACGGTTGCGATCACGTTATGGCCGGAGGCGATGTCGGTGGCCATCTCCTCGATCAAGTAGCGCTGCCCGCCGCGATCCCAGAGGTGGTGGTGGGGATCGACGATCGGCCGCAGGGGATCGATGACCTCCTCCTGGTGCAGCGCGAGCCAGTCCTCGCGCGGATCGGCAAAGAGTCCGCTCTTGTTGGCGGGCATATTGCTCGCGGCCATCGGCATTCGCTCCCCTGATTGTCGTTGCGGTAAGGCTAGCATCCGGGGGCGGTGCGCGGCAGCGCGTGTTGCGCAACGCGCCCTTCTGCGAGAGCGGATCAGGCGGCCCGGCGGCGCCGCGCCTGCACCTCGACCACCAGCCGCCAGTCCGGCGACGTGGGCGGCTTGCTCTCGCCGAGCCAGTGGAACGCATTCTCGGAGATCTCGGTAAAGCTCCAGCGTGACAAGTCGCCGTTGTCGGTGGCGCCTTCCTGCACGATGTCGGCGCCGCTGCGACGGCCGATCTGCTGACGGAACACGCTGCGGCCGGGATCGAGCCAAAAAATCCGCCAGGCGTCGATGGTCGGATCGTACACGCGCAACGTCGTGCCGTACCAGTTACCGGCGATCGGGAACGGCGGTGCGCCGGCGGGGCGAGGGATCATCCAGACGTCCTGGACGGCACGGCCCTCCAGCACCCAGCCGAAATTGATTTCGCCGACCGCGCGATGGGTGGCGCCGTCAGGCGCGTGCGCGATGATCTCGGCATCCCAATCGCCGATGAACTGGCCGTAAAGCCTCAGCGCTTGCGCATGTTCGCGGTTGGGCCCGTCGGCGTGCAGAAATCTGGCAAAGTCGGTCATGTCAGTCTCCGTTGCTGCGGAGAGACCATCACGCGCAGCCGGCAACCGGCTTGGAGAAAATTGCGCGGGCGCGCCTCAAACGCCGTCGAGGATGATCACCGTCGGCGTCCCCGGCAGCGAATCCCGCGAGGTCCGGAGCGAGCGTTCGAGGCGGCGGTCGATCTCGAAGTCGCGGCCGATCCGGCGCATGAAGTCGTCGAGGGGCGTTGCGAAGCGGTGCATTGGCAGCACGACGGAGGCGCGCAGGCGTTTTGTGATCTCGGAGATGCCGTCGAGCGACATGGTGTAGGTGCCGTCGATCGGCACCATGACGATGTCGAGCCGGCCGATCTGGGCAAAATGGCTGTCGTCGAGCTTGTGGTGAAGATGGCCGAGATGGCCGATGCAGAGACCGGCGACCTCGAAGATGAAGATCGAGTTGCCGTCACGGATCATGTCGGTGCCGGAATCGTCGCCGAAATAGCGGCGGATGTCGGTCGTGACGTTGCGGATGAAGGTGTCGCCGATGCGCTCTGAGATCTGCGCCGGCTTGCCGTCTTCGCCCCAGCCATGCAGCACATGGGGAATGCGTTTGTCCGGATATAAGGAGTAGTGCGTGCTGTGGGCGCGGTTCATGGTGACGACGTCGGGCAGCCGGCCGACCTGATAGGCGCCGCTATAGTCGGTTGCGATGCGCAGGCCGCCGGGCGTGTCGATGAAATAGGTGGAATGGCCGGCATAGGTGATCTCGACCTCGGCTGCATTCGCCGCCTGCTGAAAGACGACCGGCAGTGCGCGCGGCGCCGCATTCGCCATCGCCAGGCACTCGCTGCGCTGGAGCTGTTGAGCAGTCGCGGGCGAAAGGGATGCGCCGAGCAGCGCAAGGAGCGCGGAAAGAAGTCGCCACATTAGATCCGTCCCCAATGACGTCGGGGAAGTCTAGCGTGCAATTCAGCCTGCGGCCAATCGATCGGGATCAACAGCGCGTCAGTTTCGCGTCCCTTCACTCCCGCCGCGGGCTGAACTTCCAGGTGACGGCGACGAGGCCCGCGGTGATCAGGCCGCTGACGACGCCGGCGAGAGGAAGCGCGAGCAGTAGCGCGGCGGTTGCCGCCCAGCCGATCGAGGAAAAGGCCTCCGCGAAGGTCGCAAGGCGCGACGAGGTCTGCCGGCGGCGGAATTGGCTGCGCCGGGCTTGCACGCGGAACCAGAGCTGGATCGCTGTGGCGGACGCCGCACTGACGATGATCGCACCTGCCGTGATCGCCGCCTGGAGCGGCGAGGCAAATCCAAGCGCTGCGATCAGCGGAGCGAAGATCACGGCGATCGCGATCAGCACGACCTCGATCTTGGCGCGGATGACGTGCGAGGGCGACAGCGGGGCGGTCGCGACGAGGTCGGGGGCGTCCTCGCCCGAAATCGTCAGCCAGGCGAGACCGCCGGCAAGCTGTCCGGCCGCCATCACGATGACGGGCGTGATCAGCATCAGCGCCGCAGAGCTGTCGGCAAAGCTCCGCCACAACAGGAGTGCGGGCGGCACGAGATAAAGCAGTTGCATCAACGTCTGCGAGATCAGCCAGGGATCGCGCCACAGCAGCATGAATTCCTTGCGCCGCAGCGCCTGGGCACGCGAGCCAGCGCGGAAAGGCCGCTCGCGCGTGGTGCGGCGGCCGGATCTCCCGTGGGCGGCGGCATCGATTGCGGTGTCGGCGAAGCGCCCCGAGAACAGCGCCATCACGCCGCCCAGCATGACGAGGCCGAGCGCGAGCAGCAGCGCCAGCGCCTCGCTGTCGCCCATCACCGCCCGCGCAGGCCACCAGAGGATGCTGTCGACATCGGGCGCATAGGCGGCCGTGGCATCAGAGGTCAATACCGCGAAGCGCGACAGCGTGCCGTAGGAGATGATCGCGGCGATCTGGAGCGCGATGACGAAACCGGCACCGATGATCGCGGCCAGGATTTGCGCGATAAATCGCGTCCGCGCCGGGCCGATCAACCGGAACAGCAGGATCGTGACGGCGATCGCGACGGCCGCGGCCGACATCCCCATGGCGACGACCACACCGAACGCCGCGAGCCATCGCGGCCCGCCGCCGATCACCAGCACGTCGATGAAGGGCGTGGAGAACAACAGCGCCATCATCGTGACCGCGAGCGCAATCGCGGCGATGCGCACGGAGAATAGGTTGGTGAGCGTTGCCGGTGACGACATGATGAGATCGAGATCGGCGCGGGCGTAAAACACGCGCGTCACCGATTCGATCGCCTGCGATAGCATCAACGACCAGGCGAGCGCGATCGTTGCCGAAATCACGATCAGCGACGGTTTGTCGAGCGGCAATTGAAGTCGGGCGAAGCGGCCGATCACGGCCCAGGCAGGCAGGTGCAGGAGTGCCGCAAAGGCGATCAGGCCGATCACGGCGGCGCGCTTCCGCTTGCGCTGGCCTGTCATCATGGCGAGCCATTCGCGCCAGGCGAGGCGGAGCTCGTGGCGGGCAAACCACGACAATGCAGTCGCCGAGCTCATGCGGCGGCAGCCTCCAGCGTGACCAGCGCGATGAAGAGATCCTCGAGGCTGGTGTCGGTGTGGCCGTTCTGCTGGCGCAGCTCGGCGAGCGTGCCTTCGGCAACGAGGCTGCCCGACGCGATCACGCCGATCCGGTCGGCCATGCGCTCGGCGACCTCGAGAATATGCGTGGTCATGATCACGGTGCAGCCGGCGCGGACGCGCTCCGCCAAAAGGCCCTTCACGTGGCGGGCGGAGAGGGCATCGAGGCCGGTCAGCGGCTCGTCGAGAATGATGAGCAGGGGGTCGTGGACCAGCGCGCCGGCCAGCGCTACCTTCTGGCGCATGCCCTTGGAAAATCCCTCGCAGCGCTCGTGGCGGTGTGGCGCCAGGCCGAGCGAGCTCAACAGCTCCTGCGCCACGGGTTCGGAGAGGGCGGGCGCTATGCCCCAGAGCCCGGCGACGAATTCGAGATATTCGAGCGGCGTCAGCTTGTCATAAATCATCGGCTCGTCCGATACCCAGGCCATCACCTGCTTGGCGGCCACGGGATCGGCGAGGGCATCGATGCCGAAGATCGACACCGCGCCGGCATCGGGCCGCAGCAGCCCTGCAACCATGCGCAAGGTGGTGGTCTTGCCGGCGCCGTTGGGGCCCACCAGCGCATAGAATTCACCGGCGTGAATGGTGAGATCGAGGGAATCGACCGCCAAACGGTCAAAACGCTTCGTTAACCCTCGTACGCTCAGCGCCGAGCTGTCCGGTTTCATGACGGCCACACCATACGGTTTCGCATCGCTTGCGACCTTGATCTGAAGATGTTTCGGCGCGGTGAATCAACCTGCCACAAATTCCGTCATCCCGCAGGGATTCATCCGTCTCTCGTTTTATTGACAGCGCTAGGCGGTTCAGGCTGAATTGTACCGGGCAAATGGCGCTTTCCGCGAGTCATATGATCGCGTAGCGACTGGAACAAGATGCGACGAGACGGCCGCCAAGAGCCGCAGGGGAGCATCGGGGAGGATGCTCGGCGATGCTGGACTTCGTTCAGCAGCTGGTCAGTGGCATTGCACTCGGCTGCGTCTACGGCCTGATCGCGCTTGGCTTCGTGCTCGTTTACAAGGCAACCGAGGTCGTCAACTTCGCCCAGGGCGATCTGATGATGCTGGGCGGCTTCTTCGCCTTCACCTTCATCGGCATGATGGGCCTGAACTACTGGGTCGGCTTCGCCGGCGCGGTGATCGCCATGGCGCTGTTCGGCATGCTCGCCGAACGCATCGTGGTGCGGCCGATCCTCGGCTATCCGCAATTCTCCATCATCATGGCGACCATCGGGCTCGGCTACTTCCTGCGCTCGATCGCCGGCATGATCTGGGGCACCGACGATTTCAAGATCGAGACGCCGTTCAGCCAGGGTGTGTTGCGCATCGGCGCTCTGGTGCTTGCTTATGACAAGCTGTCCGTGATCGCGGCAACGGTCATCCTCTGCACACTGCTCTATCTGTTCTTCAACAAGACCACGCTCGGCACGGCGATGCGCGCCAGTTCCGAGAACATGCTCGCGGCCTACTACATGGGCATTCCCGTGAAGCGTGTCGTCTCGATCGTCTGGGCCATCAGTGCGGCGGTCGCGACCTGCGCCGGCGTGCTGCTGGCACCGATCACCTTCATTCACTCCAATGTCGGGCTCGTGCTCGGGCTGAAAGCCTTTCCCGCCGCCGTGCTCGGTGGCTTCGGCTCGATACCCGGCGCGGTCGTCGGCGGCGTCTTGATCGGGGTGATCGAGAGCATGGCCGGCTTCTATCTGCCCGAGGGCTGGAAGGACGTCGCGCCCTATATCGTGCTGCTCGCAGTGCTGCTGCTCAAGCCCGAGGGTCTGTTCGGCCTTCACGTCCGCAAGAAGGTCTGAACGCATGCGCTTTCTGTTCAAGACCGACTATGAGGACGACATCCGCCTGTTCCCGCATTCGGGCTACGTGGTCTCCTACGGGCTCCTGATTGCGGTGCTGCTGATCGCGCCCTACGTGCTCTCCAGCTATCTGACGAGCCAGCTGGTCTTTGTCTGCATCTATGCGACCGTCGGCGTGGCGCTGCTGATCCTGACCGGCTTCACCGGACAGGCTTCGCTCGGGCATGCCGCGTTCCTCGCCATCGGTGCCTACACGGCGGCGTACTTGCAGAAATACAATGTGCCGTTCCCGGTCTACTTCCTCGCTGCAGGCGTTTTGACCGGATTGATCGGCGCGCTGGTCGGTTTCCCCGCGCTGCGTCTCCAGGGCATCTATCTCGTCATCGCCACGATCTCCTTCGCCTTCATCGTCGAGGAGATTCTGGCGCGCTGGGAAAGCGTCACCAATGGCAATGAGGGCATGCGCATCAAGCCGCTCTCGCTGCTCGGCGTCGCCGTGCCGCGTGACGGTCCGACGTTCTATTTCCTTTGCCTCGCCGTTCTGATTCTGACCATCGTCGGCACGCTCAATCTCCTGCGCTCGCCGACGGGGCGCGCCTTCGTCGCGATCCGCGACTCCGAGACCGCAGCGCGCAGCATGGGCGTCAATGTCGCGTTCTACAAGGTTAAGTCCTTTGCGATCTCGGCCGCGATCACCGGTTTTGCCGGCGTGCTGTTCGCGCACAAGCTCTCCTTCATATCGCCGGAGATGTTCACGCTCCAGCTCTCGATCGAGTTCATCATCGTGATCCTGATCGGTGGCACGTTCAGCCTGCACGGTGCGGTGCTGGGCGCGATCTTCATTGTGATGATCGATCCGTTCCTGACGTATCTCAAGGACGACATGCCTGGCATCATCGCGGGCGTCGCCGCGACGTTGGGGGCCAGCACCGAGAGCGCGGCGAGCGTCCAGTCGAAAGTCGCGGCCTTCGCCTCCCTCAACGGCCTGAAGGGCGCGATCTACGGCATCATCATCGTGCTGTTCGTGCTGTTCGAGCCGCTCGGCCTCTACGGCCGCTGGCTCAAGATCAAGTTGTTCTTCCAGCTCTTCCCGCTCTACAAGCGAGCGACCTTCAAGCGCCAGAAGATTTACGTGAAGTCGGAGCGGAACCGATGAGCTATTTCCGCGCCGAAAACCTGTCGCTGCATTTCGGTGGCCTCAAGGCGGTCGACGCAGTCTCGTTCGCAGTCGAGAAGGGCGAGATCCTCTCGATCATCGGGCCGAACGGAGCAGGAAAAAGCTCGATCTTCAATCTGATCTCGCGGATCTACCGCCCGACCTCGGGCCGCATCTTCTTCGAGGACCAGGACATCACGGAACAGCCGCCCTACGACATCGCAAGGCTCGGCATCGCCCGCACCTTCCAGAACATCGAGCTGTTCGAGAATGCGACCGTGCTTGCGAACCTCCTGGTCGGGCGCCACCGTCATTCGACTACGCAACTCTGGCAAGAATTGCTGTTCCTGCCGAGCGTGCGCGCGAACGAGAAGCTGCACCGGCGTCGCGTCGAGCAGGTGATCGAGTTCCTCGATCTCGAGCCCTATCGCGACAAGCTGATCTCAGGTCTGCCCTACGGTGTGCGCAAGGTGATCGAGCTTGCTCGCGCGCTCTGCTCCGAGCCGAAGCTCATCCTGCTCGACGAGCCCTCATCGGGGTTGAATGTCGAGGAGACCGACGACATGTCGTTCTGGATCCGCGACATGAAGAGCGAGCTCGGCATCACCGTGCTGATGGTCGAGCACGACATGTCGCTGGTCAACCGTATCTCCGACCGTGTGATTGCGCTGAACTACGGCCGGGTGCTGGCGATGGGCTCGCCCGCCGAGGTGCAGCAGCATCCCGACGTCGTCGCCGCCTATCTCGGAGCCTGACGCGATGGACGCTGCCGTGCCCGACATCATCCTGAAGCTCTCGAATATCGAGAGCTACTATGGACCGATCATGGCGATCCGCGGCATCTCGCTCGAGGTGCCGCGCGGCCGTATCGTGACGCTGCTCGGCGCCAATGGTGCGGGCAAGACGACGGTGCTGAAGACCATCTCGGGGATTCTCGATCCGCAGAAGGGCACGATCGAGTTCATGGGCAAGCCGATTCAGCGCATGGAGGCCGACAAGATCGTCCGGCTCGGCCTCAGTCACGTGCCGGAAGGGCGCGAGGTCTTTCCCTTCCTCTCCGTGCGCGAGAACCTGATGATGGGCGCCTATCCGCGCAAGGATCGCGACGGCGTTGCGGAGGATCTCGAGCG
This sequence comes from Bradyrhizobium sp. UFLA05-109, assembly GCF_054185165.1. Taxonomy (NCBI): domain Bacteria; kingdom Pseudomonadati; phylum Pseudomonadota; class Alphaproteobacteria; order Hyphomicrobiales; family Nitrobacteraceae; genus Bradyrhizobium; species Bradyrhizobium sp. UFLA05-109. The sequence goes on from NZ_JBBIAR010000024.1 coordinate 91,008, forward strand.
GGTCTACGGCTATTTCCCGCGGCTGAAGGAGCGCATCGACCAGCCGGCCGGGCAGCTGTCCGGCGGCGAGCAGCAGATGCTGGCGATAGGGCGTGCGCTAATGAACCAGCCGACGCTGCTGCTGCTCGACGAGCCATCGCTCGGGCTCTCGCCGATCCTGGTGAAGGAGATCTTTACGATCATCCGCCGCGTCAACGAGGAGCAGGGCATGTCGATCCTGCTCGTCGAGCAGAATGCCAAGGTGGCGCTGGAGACGGCGCATTACGGCTACGTGCTGGAGATCGGCCGCATCGTGATGAACGACACCTGCGACCGCTTGATGCATTCCCAGGACATCCAGGAATTCTACCTCGGTGCCAAGGAAGCCGGTGCCAGGGGCGAACGGCGCTGGAAAAAGAAGAAAACGTGGCGTTAAATATGGCGTCTCCCCGTTAACGAACAGACCGACGGCAAGGCAGGCAGCGCGCGGAGGCGAAGCGACAAGGAGGCAATGGCATGGCTCGACCGGCGGTGCTGACGGTCGCAGACACGATCGCAAAGAGTTTTCTGCACGCGGTGGAGACGCGCGGGGAGAGGCCTGCGATCCGCGAGAAACAGTTCGGCATCTGGCAGCCGACGAGCTGGCGCGCGTGGCTGGAAATCTCCACGGAGATCGCCTACGCACTGCATGCTTCGGGCTTCAGGCCTGGCGACGTCGCCTCCATCATCGCCAACGCCGTGCCGGAATGGATCCATGCAGACATGGGCATCTTGTGCGCGGGCGGCGTCTCGTCCGGCATCTATCCAACCGATTCCCCGGCGCAGGTCGAATATCTCGTCAACGACTCCGCTACGCGCGTGATGTTTGCCGAGGACGAAGAACAACTCGACAAGGTCCTCGCCGGCCGCGCGCGATGTCCGACGCTCGAGAGGATCGTTGTGTTCGACATGGAGGGCCTGAGCGGCTTTGCCGACGACATGGTGATGTCGTTCGACGAGTTTCGCGCGCTCGGCCGCAATCACATGGTCGGCCGCGAGCAGCTCTGGCAGGAGATGATCGACAGCCGCTGCGCGAGCGATCTCGCCATTCTCGTCTACACCTCGGGCACGACCGGACCACCCAAGGGCGCGATGCATTCCAACCTTAGCGTGACGCATCAGATGCGGCACGCCAACGATTTCATTCCGGCGAGGGAAGACGAGGACCGGCTGATCTTCCTGCCGCTCTGTCACGTCGCCGAGCGGGTCGCCGGCTACTACATCTCGGTCGCGCTCGGCTCGGTGATGAATTTCGCCGAAAGCCCGGAAACCGTGCCGGACAATCTGCGCGAGGTGCAGCCGACCATCTTCTTCGCGGTGCCGCGGATCTGGGAAAAATTCTATTCCGCAATCACGATCGCGCTCAAGGATGCGACGTCGTTCCAGCAATGGGTCTATCGCCGGGCCATCGACATCGGCCTGCGCATGGCGGATTGCCGGCTCGATGGACGCTCGCCGTCCGTCTCGCTCAGGATCGCGAACCGCGTCGCCTACCGACTGGTGTTCCGCAACATCCGCCGCATGATCGGGCTGGATCGCTGCCGCATCGCCTTCACTGGCGCGGCGCCAATCGCGCCGGACCTGATCCGCTGGTATCTCGCGCTCGGCATCGACATGCATGAGGTCTACGGCCAGACCGAGAATTGCGGAGTTGCGACCATGATGCCGTCCGACCGCATCAAGCTCGGCTCGGTCGGCAAGGCCGTGCCCTGGGGTGAGGTCAGCCTCTCGCCGGACGGCGAGATCCTGATCAAGGGCGACTTCCTGTTCATGGGCTATTTGAACCAGGCGGCAAAGACGGCCGAGACCATCGATACGCGGGGCTGGCTCCACACCGGCGACGTCGGGACCATCGACAACGAAGGCTTCGTCAAGATTACCGACCGGATAAAGGACATCATCATCACCTCCGGCGGCAAGAACATCACGCCGTCGGAGATCGAGAACCAGCTCAAATTCTCGCCCTACATCTCCGATGCCGTCGTGATCGGCGACAAGCGGCCGTATCTCACCTGCCTCGTGATGATCGACCAGGAGAACGTCGAGAAATTTGCGCAGGACCACGACATTCCCTTCACCAACTATGCGAGCCTGTGCCGGGCGATCGAGATCCAGGACCTGATCCGGCGCGAGATCGAAGAGGTCAACGGCCATTTCGCCCGCGTCGAGACCATCAGGAAATTCCATCTGATCGAACGCCAGCTCACGCCGGAGGACGAGGAGCTGACGCCGACCATGAAGCTGAAGCGCAGCTTCGTGAACAAGCGTTACGCCGGCGAGATTGACGCGATGTATCGCGAGCGCGCGGTGGCTTGAAGCGCGCAGGCCCCCGGAAAAGTGGAAACCGGTCTTCCGGGAAGGGGCATGCGCAGAAAAGAGATGCGGAGCAGCGATGGCCATGCCCTCCGCGCAACACAGGCCTTGAAGAGAGAGGAGACGTCGATGTCGAAATCGTTCTGTGCGTTCGGCCTTGCGGTGGGCGCGATGGCGTTCACGTGTCTTCCGGCCGCAGCGCAAACCAAGGTCACCAATGAAGGCATCTCGGCAAGCGAGATCGTGATCGGCACCCACCAGGACCTGTCGGGGCCGATCAAGGGCTGGGGCGTGCCGGTCTCCAACGGCATGAAGATGGCGGTCGAGGAGATCAACGCCGCCGGCGGCATCAACGGCCGCAAGATCAAGATGATTTTGGAGGACAACGGCTACGACCCCAAGAAGGCTGTGCTCGCCACGCAGAAAATGATCGAGCGCGACAAGATCTTCGCGATGGTCGGCCCGATGGGCTCGCCGACGGTGCTGGCTGCGCAGGACACGCTGTTCGATGCCGGCGTGCTCCAGCTCTTTCCGCTGACCGCGGCCGAGTTCACCTTCAAGTTCGATCCGGCCAAGCCGCAGGAGCGGCTGAAGTTCAACAACCTCCTGCCTTACGTCGAGAGCACGCGCGCCGCGCTGAAATACATGATTGAGTGGAAAAACTTCCAGAAGCCCTGCATCATGCACCAGGACGACGAGTACGGCAAAAACGTGCTCGACGGCTTCAATCAGCAGCTCACCGCGATGAAGGTGCAGCCGGCCTCGATCACCAGCTACAAGCGCGGCGCCTCCGATTTCAGCGCGCAGGTCGCCAAGATGAAGTCGGACGGCTGCGATCTCGTGGTGCTCGGCACGGTCATCCGCGAGACCATCGGCGCGATGACGGAGGCGAAGAAGCTCGGCTGGGACGTCACCTTCCTGGGGGCAACGCCGACCAACGTGCTGGAAGTGCCGACGCTGGGCAAGGATGCCGTCGATGGGCTTTATGCCGCGTCCCAGTTCGAGATTCCCTATGAGGACAGCGCCAAAGGCCCGGTGAAGGACTGGCTTGCCAACTACAGGAAGATGTTCAATTCGGACGCCAATACGCAGGCGATCATCGGCTACAACACGGTGATGACCTTTGCCTTCTACGCGCAGAAGGCGGGCAAGGATCTCACGGGACAGAAGATGCTGGACTCGCTCGAGTCAGGTGAAAAATTCCTCGACATCTTCAACTCGCCGCCGGCGAAGTTTTCCAAGACCGACCACCTCGCCAACACCATCACCCAGGTGCAGCAGGTCAAGGGCGGCCGCTGGGTGCTCGTGAAGGATAATCTGATGTTCTGATGCGGCCGCTCTCGCCGCGCGGTTGGTGCACCCTCTCCCCTTGCGGGAGAGGGTGGCTTCGATGCGAAGCATCGAAGCCGGGTGAGGGGTTCTCTCCGCGAATGACCCTCTCGCGATTGAGTTCGTGGAGAGAATCCCTCATCCGCCTTGCCTTCGGCAAGGCACCTTCTCCCGCAAGGGGGAGAAGGAAGAAAAAGGCGCTGCGCGGCCTACGATCCGCCGCCGGCGACGCCGGACTCCACCGGTGCCAGCTCGTCTTCCCTGCAGCGCCAGCCATCGGCGGCTTTCTGGAACACGAAGGTTCGCTGGATCCTGAGCCGGCGCGTCACATTGAAGCTTTCCCTGGAGCCTTGCCTGGACGCCGCGGCCGGTTGTGCGTTGCCGGACCTCGGGTCCCAGCAGGTGCCGGTGCAGCTCGATGCGACCGGGCTGCAGGTGGTGAAGGGTGACAGCACGACCATGTCGATGTCCGCGGTGACCTTCGCTTCCTGCTCTCCGACGTCGCTACCGGTCGCGAACACGCGACTGATGCGGACGAAGTCGCCGCAGGAATTGGCCGCATGGATCTTGGCGACGCAGAAGTCGGCGGCATCGGTATCAGGCAGCCGTGCAGCGATCTGGCGGCCGAACACACGTTTCGGATCGCCCTTGGCGCCAAGGATATCAGCGGTCTTTCGGCTGAGATATTCGGCGAGACAGCCTTGCGCGGACGGCAGCTCGGCCGGCGGCACGTTTTCCTTGCCGACGAGGTCGCATTTGCGATCGCGCTCCCTTGTCCAGCGGCCATATTCGGCGAAGGCAAAGCGGGCTTCGGTCGGGGTCAGCTTGCCGATCAGGCCGAGGACCTTGCTGTTCAGCTCTTCTTCCGCCAGCGCCAGCTCCGGATCGCTGCAGATCAGCGCGCCGGCCGCCGTGTTGGCCGCGAGGCAATCGAAATCGGGGTCGCGCAGGATCGCGGCGCGCTCATCGGTCTCCCTGAGCCGGCAGGTCTTGACGCGATCGATGTCGTCGGTGCGGACCGCGGTCTGGCCGAAGATGCCGCAGCTCAGATTGCGCTGCCGGATCCACAGCGCGTTCTCCTCGATCGCAGGCAGACGATCCGGCAGGCGGGAGAGCCGCGCCTCGATGGCCGCGCTGAGATTCTCGGCGGCTGCGGAAAGTTCGCTGTCCCCGCAAAACAGCTGACCTGCAGATCGCGCTGCCGCTCGCAATGGTTCTTGACGAACAGCGGCAGCTTCTCGGCGATCGAAAGGTCTGAATTGGGCGCCTGAGCGCGGGCGGGTGACATCAGCGGCAGCATCGCCGCAACCATCGCCAGCACGAACGTCCGCATTCCGCTTGTCCCCGAAGCCCGCATGATCGCCATGCTAGCTTCCCGTGCGGTGCGGCGAAACCGTGAATGTGTGGGTGCGCGTCGGAATCGTAGCCCGGATGGAGCGAAAGCGAAATCCGGGATTGCAAACGGATGTGAGGTCCCGGATTTTCGCTTTCGCTCCATCCGGGCTACGCAGCACCGCCGGGTGTCAGCGCGACGCGATCATTGCCGAGCGGTTGTTGTCCGGTGCGGCGGCAAACGCCGGCTCGTCGACATATTTCAGCACCGCGGACTGATAAAGCACGAACAGCGGCTGATAGGTCCGCGCCACCTCATCCTCGACCATGGCCATGCGGCGGTTGTCGAGCATCAGCCAGTGGCCGTCGAGCCTGGCGGCCGCGACCGCATGCTCCTCGCCGACTTGCCTGTCGCGCACGAAAACGATGCGCAGATCCTCCGGCGCAATGCCCGCGAGGCGGAGCGCGGCGAGTTTTGCGATCGCATAGTCCTCGCAATCGCCGGCGCCGCGCTGGAAGGTGGCGAGTGGCGAGCTCCAGACGTCATCGGGGCCGTCATTGGCCGCCTTGATCGCGAGATTGATGGCGCGGTTGGCTTCACCGAGGCGGGCGCGGCCCTCGCGGCTGCGCGCCTGGTCGACGATGGCGAGCAGCTTCAATGCGGCGGGCGAGACGCAGTTGTCGCGGTCGCCGTCGCACAGCGCGAGCTGCACCATCTCGTCGTCGAGCTTGTCCTTCAGGTGAAACCATTTGTCGCGAACGCGACCTGCGGAGATCGCGAAGGCGAACACACCGAACGGTTCTGCGGATTTCCGCACGAGGACGGCGGACCCGGGCGACAGCAGCGTGCCGGCGCGAAGGTCGGCAGCCGATCCGAACAGGATCAATCCGCACAAGAGCAGGACTGCGCGCCAGGCGCGCGAGTGAGCAACGGTCTCCATCTGACTTCCCCTGTCCAGCATCGGCAGGACACCCCTGACCCGCACGTGCCGGCTTTGTTTCTGGTGCGGTGACAGTGAGGGAGGGCCGTTTGATTCTGCTTAACGAGCCCGGCCGGGGGCCCAAAACCGCGCAACAGGCTGAAATCGGTCTCGCCAGTTTGGGTAAAATTTTACGGGCCAGCCTCGGGAAGCCCCAATCTGCTGTGGAATGGAACCAATTGACGACACGGATTGAGTCGACTGCCGAATCTGGTTCATATGGCTAACGGCGTGCTTATTTCGCCAATTGTGCTGGCCAGGTCGACAGTAAAAACTCCGTATTTGTCACAGTATGTTGCAGGTCACTGCAACGGAAAGATGACATAAGTATTCGTAAGCAGGTTTCTTGGTAAAAATACTTTGGAATACTTGTAACGGCGGGATATGTCGTCGACATTCAAGAACTATACTCGAAATACTCAAGAAGATACCTCCGCTACCCTGACGCCGTCCTGCCTCTCATCGACTAAGGCTGCGCTGCCGCGTCGATTTGGACCAGAAATAGATGGTTTCGCTAAGGACTCGGTAATGATATGCAAGCTTAGGCAGCCGATACTTCTTTAAATATTAACCCTCTCTGCGGTGTTTTCCCGTTGAATTACGCTGGCAAATTTGACGCCGCGCTTTCCATTGACGGCCAAGGCTTTCACGCGCCCGCCAACGGCCATCTCGAATCGTTTTCCGTCGCGGGGCATGGAACCGTGCCGCAGGGCGCGTTCTTCGTTCCCGATCCCAATCTCCTGTTCCATGGCGAGTTCAAGCGCGCGGGCGTCGATCTCGTGCTGTCCAATGACGGGCACGAGTTCGTCATTCACGATTACTTCAAAGGCGAGAAGCGCGCCGCGATCGCCTCGCCCGATGGCGCCCATCTCACCGGCGACATCATCAACGCGCTCGCCGGCAACGTCCAATATGCGCAAGCGGCGCCTGGTGCCGCCGCCGCGCAGGTCATCGGCCATATCACCAAGCTGACTGGCAGCGCGACCGCCGTCCGCAACGGCGTGTCGATCATCCTGAACAATGGCGACAACGTCGAGAAGGGCGACGTGCTCTCGACCGGGTCGGACTCGACCCTCGGCGTCACCTTCATCGACGGCACCGTCTTCGGCCTCTCCTCCAATGCGCGAATGGTGCTGAACGAGATGGTCTACGACCCGAACGGGTCGAGCAACTCCTCGCTGCTGAGCCTGGTCGCGGGCACCATTACCTTCGTCGCCGGCGAGACCGCCAAGCACGGCGACATGAAGATCGACACGCCGGTTGCCACCATGGGCATCCGCGGCACCGCCGTGCTGACGGAGATCAGCTTCTCGGTTCCGCAGGGCGGCGGCGATCCGCAGCCGCAGGCAAATTTCCAGGTGCTGGTCGAGCCGGACGGCACCACCGGCTCCTACATCCTGTTCGACAAGGTCACGCTGCTGCCGATCGCCACCGTCAACCAGGCGGGGCAGATGATCCAGATCAGCGGCGGCAACGTCTCGGTCACCAACGCGCTGCTGTCGCCGGACGTGCAGAAGCTGATCACGGACGTGTTCACGCTGAAGTTCACGGACAACAACACCAACACCAAGCTGACGAACAACTCGACAGATACGATCACGCAGGACGCCAACCTGGTGTTGATCAAGACGCCGAACGGCTCGACGGCGCAGGCGACTTTCGTCACGCTCAGCAACGGGCAGTCGACCAGCAGTTCCGACAAGCCGGCGTCCGATAGCCGTGTTCCCGGTGCGCCGGATGCACGCAGCCTCGATCTCAACGGCAACGTGAAGGCGGCGTTCGCGCTGTCCGAGCTCGACGGCAAGACCGGCGTGACGACGCTCGATGCCGTCAGCGGCAAGATCACCTTCTTCGATTTCAACCTCGGTGACAGGCCGACTGTGAAGGTGGACTTCGCGTCCTTCACCTATCAGAACGCCGATCACACCGACGTCACCGCCGGATTGTCGGACCTGCAAAAGGCCGACATTGCCGCGACCGAGGCCAAGATCACCGTCGTTGCCGCCTCCGACAACAGCAACACGGGCTCGGCGACCTGGACCTACAGCGTTCCGGACGGCGCCTTCGATTTTCTGGCCGCCGGCGAAACATTGACGCTGACCTACAAGGTCCGCGTCGACAACAATTTCGCCGCCGACAACGAAACCGCCTTCATCGACATCACCATCACGGTCACCGGCACCAACGACACGCCGGTGATCACCTCGAGCGTTCCGACCATCACTTTCGAGGGCGGGACCAGCGTGCCCGGCGGCCCGCTCACCTCCAAGGTGCCGACCTCGGGAACGCTGACCTTCACCGATGTCGATCTCACCGACACCCACAAGGTGTCGGTGAAACTGACCGGCGCGACCCTGCCGGACGGCAGCACCGTGCCGCCGGGACCGCTGGCGATCTTCGAAAAGGCAATGTCGGTTGCGATCGATACCGACAGCACCGGGACCGGCGAGGGTGTCATCGACTGGTCGCTCGCCGACCTGCCCGTCTACCTCGCGGACTTCATTCCGAAGGGCGAGGTCCTGACGCTGACCTACACCGTGACGGTCACGGACTCGCAAGGCGCAACCGCGACCCAGACCATCACCGTCACCATCAAGGGGACCGACAGTCCCGCGGTGGTGTGGGTCGCGACGTCCGAGGCCGGTTCCTCGCCCGGCGGCTTCTGGAAGGACGCCGCGAACTGGGAAACCGGCACCGTGCCTACGATCAATGACGACGTCATCGTCATTACCGATCAGCTGCACGGCCTGACGCCGTCCTATCCGGTCACGATCGACGAGGCGGCGTTCGCCAAATCGCTGACCATGAACGATTTCGACACGTCCGCCGGGCACAGGGCGCCGGAGGTCATCAACCAGAGCACGCTGACGATCGCGCAGACGCTCAACCTCAGCGCCGATTCGATCCTGACCAATTCCGTGGGCGCCACGATTTCCGTCGGCGGCAAGGCCGAGATCCTGGACACCAGCGTGCTGACCAATTCCGGCACGCTGACGCTCGCGGGCGGCGGCGACTTCGCCGTCGGCGCCTCTATCACCAATGCCGGCACGATCGAGCTCACCGGCGGCACGCTCACGACGGTGGCCGAGATCCACAATGCCGGCGGCAAGTTCAAGGTCCATGCCGGTGCGACGCTGGACGTCAAGGGCGGGACCATCGAGAGCGGCAAGCTGATCATCCGCGGGGCGTTGGTGCTGGAGGGGACGAGCGTCCTGGCCCATGGCAAGCTGGACAATTCCGGCGCGGTCACCATCACGGGGACCGTCGCTTTCGACAAGGAGACCGTCGACAACGACTCGACCATCGAAATCCAGGCCGGTGCGACGCTGACACTGGACAGGGGGACCAAGGTCGCCAATTCGTCAGGCACCATCACCGTCGACGACAATGGCGTGCTGGTCCTCAATCAAGCCGAGATCACCGGTGGCACGCTGATGCTGTCCGGTACGCTGGTCTCGACCGGCATCAGCGCCATCAACAGCGCCGACATCACCAACACCGGCACGATTGACGTCACCGGCGGGACGCTGACGATCGACCCAGTCGTGCTGCACACCATCACCAATCAGAACCTCATCGAGGTGAATGGTGCCGAGCTCGACATTTCCGGTGATCTGATCGTCAACACCGGCACGCTCGAGGCGATCAAGGGCGGCACGCTGAAGTTTGACGCCGTCAAGGTCACCAACACCGGCGGAACGGTAACGGTCGACGGCACCTCGAAGCTGTATCTGTCCGGTGTCGAGATCAACGGCGGAAGCCTCGACAATGCAGGCCATCTCTATGGCGTTACGGGCAGCAACACCGTCACGGCCGCGGTCACCAATACCGGCACGATCGAAGTGCAGAGCGGCACGCTTCACCTCGCCGGCGGCCTCAGCGGCGTCGGCACGCTGATCATCGACGACGGTGCGACGTTGGAGCTCGCCGGTGCAACCGCGCAGACCGTCACCTTCGCCGGCGGGGCCGATACACTTCAGCTCGATAACGTCGCGGGCGAGAGCTTTACCGGCACCATCGCCGGCCAGTCCACCGCCGGCGGCACGTTCACCGTCACGGGCGCGGGCAACATCACGACGGCGAGCGGCGATGCGCTCGACTTCACGGCGTCTGGCGGCACGATCGATGCTCACGCCGACATCGTGCTCACGCCGACCGGCGCGCTGACGGGCGCGGCGGGCGGCATCTTCGTCACCCAGAACGGCGTTGGTGACATCTCGCTGACGGCGACAAAGGACATCACGGGCCAAAACGGCAACGGCATCTGGCTGCGCGACAGCGCGAGCGGGTCCGGCGACATCATCGTGACTGATCTCACCGGCAAGGCGAGCGGAACGGGCGCCGGTTCGGTTGGCCTGCTTGTTGAGAATCTCAACCCCGCCAACGACGGCGACATCACGATCAAGCAGCTCGGCGGCGCCGCGGGTGGCGCCTACGGCATCGACGCCACGACCAAGGGTGATGGCGACATCAGCATCGAAGCGGGCGGCAACGTCACCGGAGACACGGTCTACGGCACCGCGATCGGCGCGTTCGACCATGGCGGCGGCGACGTCCGCGTTACCAATGAAGGCGACGCCACCGGCGCGGTCGGCCTGTCCGCGCTTGCCACCGGTGCCGGCAACATCACCATCGTCAACGATGGCGATCTCACCGGCACCGGCACGGTCGGCATTATCGTGACGCAGAACGGCGACGGCGCGACCGGCTCGACCCAAATCACCAACACCGGCTCGGTCGTCGGCGCGGACGGCCACGCCGCGATCTTCGTCCAGGAGAACGCCGCCGGCACCGCGCTGATCGACAATTCCGGCACCATCGGGCCCGACGATTCGGGCACCGTGACCTCCACGACCTTTGCCATCGTGGAGACCGGCGGCGCCATCACGATCGACAACACCGGAGATATCAACGGCAATATCTCGGTCGCCAGCGCGACCTTCAACAATGAGGCGGGCGGCACCTGGACGGTGTCCGGGTCGAGCTTCTTCGGCACCCTGTCCACCTTCGGCAATGCCGGCGAGATCGATCTGCACGACGGCGCATCGATCTTCGGCGCGGACGGTGCGGCCTTCGCCATCACCAACTCCGGCGAGATCGAGAGCTGGGGTTCCACCTCCATCACGGGAGCCATCACCAACACCGGCAGCATCGAGGTCGACAGCGGCACCCTGACGCTGTTCGGCTCGCTATCCGGCTCCGGCTCCGTCACCATCGACGCTGGTGCGACGCTCACGCTCGAGGGGACGGTCTCGCAGACCATCACCTTCTCGGGCGACGCCGCCGAGCTCAAGATCGACACCACGTCATTCGGCGGATCGATCGCGGGGCTGACTGCGACCGACAAGCTGGACCTGTCGACGATCACCTTCGACGGCGGCACCACCGCGACCTACGACGCGGAGACCGGCAATCTCGTCGTGAGCGATGCCTATGGCCACAGCATCACGGTCAAGCTGGTCGGCGACTACAGCAACGCGCATTTCGCCGGCAGTGACGACGGCACCGGCCACACGCTGATCACGCTGAACGCGACCGACGACGCGCCGAGCTTCAAGGCTGCAGAAACCTCGCAGAGCGCGAGCTTCAGCGAGCTCGCCGACACGACCGGCGCGCCGAGCACGACCACCGATCCGGCGCCGGCGGCAACCGGCACGGTCCATTTCACCGACGTCGACCTGACCGACCGCCCGCAGGCCTCGATCACGGATCAGACCGTGACGTGGCTCGACACCGATCAGACCACGCACCTGACGCTGACCGCGGACGAGGTGACAGCGCTCGAACAGGCGCTGACGCTGCAGCAGGCCGGCAACCACAACAACGGTGCGATCGGCTGGACCTACTCCATCCCCGACAGCACGCTGGATTTCCTCGGCGAAGGCCAGACCGCGACCGTGGTGTCGACCATCACGCTGGACGACCAGCATGGCGGCACCGACACCGCCCAGGTGACCGTCACGATTTCAGGCAAGAATGACGCGCCGACGCTGGATGCGGCAACGCTGGCCTCGGTCGGCGGCGGTGACACGGATCCGGCCGGAGCGGCCACCAGCGATCTCTTCGCCGGCAAATTCCACGACGTCGATCAAGGTGCGAGCCTCAAGGCCATCGCGATCACGGCCGACAACGCCACGGAAAGCCAGGGGACCTGGCAGTACGAGGTTGCCGGCACCGACCAGTGGGTGGACATCACCGGCGTCAGCGACAGCAATGCGCTGGTGCTGAGCCCGGACACGCTGATCCGCTTCGTGCCGGCCGACGGCTATAGCGGCAGCCCGGGCACGCTCGACGTTCACGCCCTCGACGACACCTATGCCGGCGACATCACCGGCGCGACGCCGGTCTCGATCGACATCACCGCTACAGGCATCGGTCACGGCGGCTCCTCGCCGGCTTCGGATCTCGCCGCCTCCATCAGCACGGAGGCGACGGCGCCGTCGAACTCGAACGTCGATGTATGGACGGGGAGCGTCGACCAGAACTGGGACAATGACGGCAACTGGTCGCTCGGGCACGCGCCCACCGCGACCGAGGTCGCATCGGTCGATACCGACAGCACGGTCTATCTGGACCTCGGCAACCACGGTACCACGATCGGTGGGCTGACACTCAGCAGCGTCACCGAGCTCGACATCACCGGGACTGCCTTCACTCCGGAGTCAGAAGGCTTCGGCTACCTGCTGCTGAACGGCAAGCTAACGAACGACGGCTCGATCGATGTTCAGGGGGTTGCCCTCTACGAAGCCCACGACGTCACGAATGCCGGGATCCTCGAAGCCGACGGTCCGCACGGACTGCTCTGGTTCGGCCTCGGGCAGGGCAACACGATCGATAATGGCGGCGGCAAGATCGAAGCGGCTAACGGTGCCGAGGTTGATTTTACGTCTTCCACGGTCAATGGCGGAGAGATCGATGCCCTTGGCGAGGGGTCTCTCGTTTTTCTTTCCCAAGCGATCCTCAATGGCACCAGCCTCAAGAGCGAGGGCACCTCTTATTTCGAGGTCGGGGCGACGACGACCTTCAATGGCACCGACCATGCGATGGCCATCGACGCCCAGATCGCCATCAACGACTACGGCAAGCTGGTGCTCGACGGCTTCGTCAACGATTCGGGCGACGTCAATAATGCGGGAACGATCGTCGTCGAGACCGGACTGACCAGCATCCTCGGCGATCTCACCGGTTCCGGCATCGTGAAGATTCTGGGTGCGAGCCTCGAGCTCGGCGGCACCTCGGATTCCGCGATCCAGTTCGTCGGCTCCGGCGTCGGTACGCTGCACCTTGACTCGACGTCGCACTTCACGGGCACGGTGACCGGCTTCAGCTACGGCGACAACATCGATCTCTCCGGCATCGACCCCAAGAACGTTTCGCTGGTCTCGACCGAAGACGGCCTCCAGGTCCACTACGGCTCCGGCGATGGCGACTACTTCACCATCACCGGCAACTACGATGCGTCGGGCTTCAGCACGAGCAGCGACGGCAACGGCGGCACTGATCTCGTCTGGAGCCACCAGTCGCCGGTGATCGACACCACGCATTTCACCCACGTCCACGACGAGGCGACGAATACCGACACGGTCACGGGTCTGTCGGTCTCGGGGTCCTCGACCGAAACCTACACGGTGACCGCGGAGACCGAGGGCGCGAAGGAAGGCAGCAGCGTGACGCCGTCCTCGATCGATGGCGTCTCGCTCGACCAGGTCAACACGGCGCTCCACAGCGTGACCTACGATCCGGGCGCAACCCCGCCCGATACCGACATGATCACGTTCAAGGTGACCGACAGCCTTGGCGTGAGCGACACCGTCAACTTCATCTTCGACGAAGGCGGCTCGGGCCCGGTCACGCTGACCGGCACCAGCGGGAAGGACGTCATCTTCGCCACCGAGTCCAGCGACACGCTGATCAGCGTCGGCGGGCAGGACCAGTTCGTGTTCGGCCCGGCGTCAACGACGGACGCCGTCCAGCACACGGTCTACGGCTTCGATACGACCCAGGACAAGATCGACCTGCGGCAGTTCGATACCATCAATTCGGTCGCCGACCTTACCATCACGCAGCAGAACACCGATACGCTGATCACGCTGGACGATCACGAGACGATCCTGCTCAAGAACGTGGCCGCCGGCAACCTGCACGCCAGCGATTTCATCGTCACCAACCACGGCACGACGTAGCGCGGGCCTCGTTCTCCCGCCGCGCGGGACAGCAAAAAATCCGCCGATCGTCGCTTCCGGCCATGGCCATTTGCGTCCTGACGATCCAAGATCGAACCTGATCGGGTTCCGGGAAGTCCAACAGGCATGAAGCGGCTCAAGAAATGGCGGCGGTGGTTCGCGCGCAGGTTCGGCTATGCGCGGCTGGTCTGCCTTGCGCTGCTCATCGGCCTCGCAGCCGTGCGCCTCGCCGACTGGAGGCCGGTCGAGGAGGTTCGCGTCCGCACCTTTGACTGGTACCAGCGTCTCGACCCCCGTGAGAAGACCCAAAAGCCCGTCGTCGTCGTCGATATCGACGATCGGACGCTGAAGGCGGTTGGCCAGTGGCCATGGCCGCGAACCAAGCTTGCCGAGCTCACCACCGAGCTGACGCGGCTCGGCGCCGCGGCCATCGGCTTCGACGCGATGTTCCCCGAGCCCGATCGGCTCAATCCCGATCTTGCGGTCGAGACCTTCCGCAATCTGGACGAGGCGACACGCGAGAAGCTCAGGGCGCTGCCGAGCAACGACCAGGCGTTTGCCGAGGCGATCAAGAGCTCCCGCGTCGTGCTCGGCGAGACCGGCCTTCCGGTCAGCAACTCGGAACTCGACGAGAAGCTTCCGCAGACTGGCCTGGCGACCCTGGGTGAGGATCCGCATCCTTTTCTGTTCGAATTTCCCGGCTTGCTGCGAAATATTGCCGTTCTCGAGGCTGCCTCCGCCGGCCGCGGTTTGTTGACCATCAAGCCCGAGCGCGACGGCATTGTCCGGCGGCCGCCGATGATCGCGCAGGCCCAAGGCGTGATCCTGCCATCGCTGAGCTTCGAGATGCTGCGGGTGGTGTCCGGCTCCAACACGATGCTGGTCAAGGCCGATCGCGAAGGCATCGTCAGCGTCGGCGTGCCGCGCTTCTCGATCCCGACCGACAAGAACGGTCTGCTCTGGGTGCATTTCGCCCACCATGATCCCTCGATCTACGTCTCGGCGGTTGACGTGCTGGAAGGGCGAGTCGCGCCGGACAGGATCGCACAGCGGCTGGTACTGATTGGCACCTCGGCAGCGGGACTCAACGATATCAAGACGACGCCGGTCGACCCCGCTGTGCCGGGCGTCGAAATCCACGCCCAGGTGCTGGAAAGCGCGCTGACCGGCTCGATCATCTCGCAGCCGAATTACGGCCTCGCGATCGAGTTCTTCGCCGCCATGATGTTGGGCATTCTGGTGATCATCTTCGCTCCGAAGTTCGGGCCCGTCACGCTGGTCGGCGTCGGCGCGCTGTTTGCTTCGGTGTTGATCGGCTTCTCCTGGTACTATTACTGGCGCTATCGCCTCTTGATCGACGCCACCTATCCGCTGTTCTCGACCACCGCGATCTATTTGACGCTGATCTTCGCAAGCTTCGTGCGCGAGCAGCAGCAGCGCAAGCAGATCCGTGGCCAGTTCGCGCAATACATGTCGCCCGTGCTGGTCGAGCAGCTCGCGCAGGCGCCGGAGCGGCTGGTGCTCGGCGGCGAAGAGCGCGAGATGACGATCATGTTCTCCGACGTGCGCGGCTTCACCACGATCTCGGAGACCTACAAGCACGATCCGCAAGGGTTGACCGCGCTGATGAACCGCTTCCTGACGCCGCTCACCAACGCGATCCTGGCGCGCAAGGGCTATATCGACAAGTACATGGGCGACGCCATCATGGCGTTCTGGAATGCGCCGCTCGACGACAAGCAGCACGAGATCAACGCCTGCGAGGCCGCGCTCGACATGCTGGGGAAGATCGACGAGGTCAACAAGGAGCGCGAGCAGGAGGCCGCCGACGGCGGCCATGTCTATATTCCGCTCAACGTCGGCATCGGCCTCAATACCGGCATGGGCGTGGTCGGCAACATGGGCTCAGACCTGAAGTTCAACTATTCCGTGCTTGGCGACAGCGTCAACCTCGCCTCGCGACTGGAAGGGCAGACCAAGGACTACGGCTTCCCGATCATCGTCGGTTCCAAGACCGCGCTCGCCGCCAAGGACAAGTTCGCGATCCTCGAGCTCGACTTCATCATGGTGAAGGGCAAGACCGAGCCTGAGGTGATCTATGCGATCGCCGGCCGCGAGGACGTCATGCATTCGGGAGCCTTCCAGCGCCTGCGCAACACGACCATCGAGATGCTCGCCTGCTACCGCAGCCGCGACTGGCAGGGCGCGCTGGATGCGATCGAGCGCGGCCGCAAAAGCGAAGACGCCGACACGCTGGAGAGGCTGTTCCGCCTCTACGAGGCGCGCATCAAGTTTTTCCAGGCCAACCCGCCGCCGGACGACTGGAACGGCGCCTACGCGCTGCTGACGAAGTAGCGCAAGACGCGGTGCGTGCGGGGTTCACTGGAGCCTCACTGAAGGTGTCGTAGGGTGGGCAAAGGCGCACTTGGGGTGGGCAAAGGCGCACTTGCGCCGTGCCCACCATCGTTCAGCATAGTTGACACCAGAGGTGGGCACGCTTCGCTTTGCCCACCCTACAATGCTGTGTTTGATGCCGCAGAATAACTCACTCCACCCCGATCGTCGTCAGATCCTGGAACCAGTGCTGCGCCTGGACGAACTGCTTGATCTTCGGCGATAGCGCATGCGGGTTGGTGTCGTGGACGACCCAGACCAGCGCGGCATCGTCGACGATCTGGGCATGGGCCTGCGCCAGCAGCTCGTCCTGCTTCGCGGTATCGAATGTCTGCTTGGCTTCGTCGATCAGCGCATCGACCTTCGGGTTCTTGTAGCCGCCCCAGTTGACGCCGACCGGCGCGATCTGGCCCGAATGGAAGAAGCGCACGATGGCGTAGAGCGGGTCGGAGGTGACGTAGGCGATGTTGTTGGCGGTGATGCCGGCGTTCATCTCGTCGGCCGCGCCCTTGCGCCAGTGGGTGTAGAGCGTTTCGAGCTCGACGACCTTGAAGTCGATGTCGATGCCGATCTCCTTGAAACTCTGTTGCAGGAATTCATTCATCGGCAGCGAAAGCATCTGGCCGGTGCCGCCCTGCGCGATGATGAAAGTGGTCTTCAGCGGCTTGTCCTTGCTGTAGCCGGCCTCCTCGACGAGCTTCTTCGCGGCAGCGAGGTCGTACTTCAGTTCAAACGCCGGCTTGCCGAACCACGGGCTCGACGGGTCGACCTGGCCCTTCGCAGGCTTTGCAAGACCGTTCATCAGGCCCACGACCGCGTCGCGATCGATCGCGAGATTGAGCGCCTTGCGCAGGCGGATGTCGGTCCATGGTGAGCCCGGCAGCACGCTCAAATGATAATTCCAGACATGCGGCGTGACGTTGTCGACGATCTTCATGCCGGCGGTCTTGAGCTGCGGCACGGCGTCAGGGGCGGGCGTCTCGATCAGATCGACCTGTCCAGCAAGCAGCGCGTTGGTGCGCGTCAGCGCTTCCGGCATCGGCACCAGCACGAGCTTGTCGACCTTCGGAATCCGCTTCTTGTTCCAATAGTCCGGATTCTTGCTGAGCTCGGCGAGCTCGCGCGGCACGAGTTTCGTCAATTTGAACGGGCCGGTGCCGGAGGGCTGGCTCGCGAACTTGTCCCAGTCCTTGCCCAGTTTCTCATATTGCGCCGGGCTCGACACCAGGAACCAGAGCATCTGGTAGGGGAAGAAGGAATCGACCGTCTTGGTGGTGATCTCGACCGTATCGTCGTCGATCTTGGCGTAGCTCGCGACCGAAGGAAGTCGCGTCTTCACCTGCGCGCTCTGCCGCTTGTCGAATTGCGGCGCCTTGTCGTTGAGCACCTTGTCGAGATTCCAGATCACCGCGTCGGCGTTGAAGTCGCTGCCGTCATGAAACTTTACGCCCTTGCGCAAGGTGAAGCGCCATTTGGTCTTGTCAGTATCGTCGACCCTCCATTCGGTGGCGAGCCCCGGCACCAGCTTGCCCGGCCGGTCGGCGACGTCCATCTCCCAGGCAACGAGCGGATCGTAGATCGTGTAGGCCGTGAACTGATAGGCGCCGGCGCCGCGATCGGGCTGGCCCGTGGTCAGCGGAATGTCCGCCATCGAGATGCCGTAACGCACCACGGTTTCGGCGCGTGCCGAGATTGCGGAGAACGCCAACGCGAGCACGGCGAGACCGGTCGAGATTCGATTGCGCATGACCAAAGCTCCCAACGAAGAATCTGGAGCCGAACTTGCAATCTTGATGCCAGAATAGGCAGTGCATCGCTTTCACTGGAGCAGCATCACAAGGACTTGTCGTCGCAGGGGCAATTTGCAGAATAAGTTTCCTCATTGGCATAGCCATTGCATACGTTTGCATCAAAAATAATCATCGAAAGCCGGAAAAGGATTGAGGCGATGCTTATCGAAAAAACCACCCGCGCGGCATTGATCGCGGCGCTGGCGCTCACGACCGCAGCGGCCTTGCCGCGTGCGGCCGGTGCCGAAACCGTGCTGCGCATCGGCATGACCGCTGCCGATATTCCGCGCACGCTCGGCCAGCCCGATCAGGGGTTCGAAGGCAACCGCTTCACCGGCCTCACCATGTACGACGCGCTGACCATGTGGGACCTCTCCTCGGCCGACAAGTCGAGCGTGGTGATCCCGGGGCTTGCGACCGAGTGGAAGGTCGACGACGCTGATAAGACCAAATGGACGTTCAAGCTGCGTCCTGGCGTCACCTTCCATGACGGCTCGCCGTTCAATGCCGATGCCGTGGTGTGGAACGTCGAGAAGGTCTTGAAGCAGGATGCGCCGCAATTCGACGCCAGCCAGGTCGGCGTCACCGCCTCGCGTATGCCGACGCTCGCCTTCGCGAAGAAGATCGACGACATGACGGTCGAGCTGACGACCAAGGAGCCCGACAGCTTCCTGCCGATCAACCTCACCAATCTCTTCATGGCGAGCCCGACGAAGTGGCAGGCCTTCTACGACAAGGCGGAAGGTGCCGACGCCAAGGCGAAGTCGCAAGCAGCCTGGGCGGCGTTCGCCAAGGACGCTTCCGGCACGGGCCCATGGAAGATGTCGAGCTTCACCCCGCGCGAGCGGCTCGAACTGGTCAAGAACGCGAGCTACTGGGACAAGGCGCGCGTGGCCAAGATCGACAAGATGGTGCTGCTGCCGATGCCGGAAGCCAACGCGCGCACCGCGGCGCTCTTGTCCGGCCAGGTCGATTGGGTCGAGGCGCCGGCGCCCGATGCGCTGCCCGAGATCAAGCAGCGCGGCTTCGTGCTCCATACCAATGAAGAGCCGCATGTCTGGCCCTGGCAGTTCTCGCGCGTCGAGGGCTCGCCCTGGAACGACATCCGCGTGCGCAAGGCCGCAAACCTCTGCGTCGATCGCGAAGGCCTGAAGGACGGATTGCTCGCTGGCCTGATGGTGCCCGCGAGCGGCACCTTCGAGCCCGGCCATCCCTGGCGCGGCAATCCGACCTTCCAGATCAAATACGACAAGCCCGCCGCGCAAAAACTGATGCAGGAAGCCGGCTACGGTCCGAACAAGAGACTGACGGTAAAGGTGCAGACCTCGGCGTCGGGCTCCGGCCAGATGCTGCCGCTGCCGATGAACGAATATCTCCAGCAGGCGCTGGCAGAGTGCTATTTCGACGTGCAGCTCGATGTCATCGAATGGAACACGCTGTTCACGAACTGGCGTCGCGGCGCCAAGGATCCCAGCGCGAACGGATCCAACGCGACCAACGTCACCTATGCGGCGATGGACCCGTTCTTCGCGCTGGTGCGCTTCCTGCAATCGGGCATGGCGCCGCCAGTCTCGAACAATTGGGGTTTCATCAACAATCCCCAATTCGATGAGCTGGTGAAAAAGGCGCGGCAGACGTTCGATCCCGCCGCGCGCGATGCGGCGCTGGCCGAGCTGCACGCGGCCTCCGTTGACGACGCTGCCTTCCTCTACGTCGCCCATGACGTCGCCCCGCGCGCCATGAGCCCCAAGGTGAAAGGCTTTGTGCAGCCCAAGAGCTGGTTCGTCGATTTCTCACTGGTGTCGATGGCGCCGTGAGGCGGTTATCGCTCTATCCACGCGTCATGCCCGGGCTCATCCCGGGCATCCACGTCCATCCACTTGCTCCGTCATTCCGGGGCGCTCGCTGGGCGAACCCGGAATCTCGAGATTCCGCGCTCGGCTCTTCGAGCCGCCCCGGAATGACGGAGCGAGAAAAACGTGGATGGCCGGGACAAGCCCGGCCATGACGATTGAGATTTCTATGCACCAAACTGAGTAACCCTCGTGCTCGCCTATATCGCCAGACGCATCGCCTATGTCATCCCGATCGTCATCAGCGTGGCGCTGGTGTGTTTTCTGCTGGTGCATATTGCGCCGGGCGATCCGCTCGTCGCCGTGCTGCCGGCGGATGCGTCGCAGGAGCTCGCGGCGCAGCTCCGCGCGGCCTACGGCTTCGACCGGCCGCTGCCGGTGCAGTTCGGCCTCTGGCTCCTGCGCGCGCTGCATGGCGATCTGGGTAACTCCATCGCGACGGGACGCCCCGTGCTTGCGGAGGTCATGCGCGCGGTCGGCAACACCGTGACGCTGGCGATCGCTGCCGCCATCATCGGCTTCACGATGGGAATCCTGCTTGGCCTGATCGCCGGCTATTTCCGCGAGACCTGGATCGACAAGCTGGCGACGTCCTTTGCCATCGCGGGCGTCTCGGTGCCGCACTATTGGCTCGGCATGCTGCTCGTCATCATCTTCTCGGTCGAGCTGAACTGGCTGCCCGCGGTCGGTGCCGGCCCGGGCGGCTCCGGCGCCTGGGCCTGGGATTGGGCGCATCTGCAGTATCTCGTCCTGCCGGCGATCACGACATCGGTGATTCCCATGGGCATCGTCACCCGCACCGTGCGTGCGCTGACCGGCGACATCCTCAGCCAGGATTTCGTCGAGGCCTTGCGCGCCAAGGGCCTGCGCGAGACCGGTGTGTTTCGCCACGTCATCAAGAACGCCGCGCCCACCGCGCTGGCGGTGATGGGCCTCCAGCTCGGCTACATGCTCGGCGGCTCTATCCTGATCGAGACGGTGTTCTCCTGGCCGGGCTCGGGCTTCCTGCTCAACTCCGCGATCTTCCAGCGCGACCTGCCGCTGTTGCAGGGCACGATCCTGGTGCTGGCGCTGTTCTTCGTGTTCCTCAATCTGCTGGTCGACATCGCGCAAGCCGCGATCGATCCGCGCATCAAGCGGGGCTAGCGGGATGGAGTTGATCCCAGCCATGGCTGCGAAGGCAGTGCGCTCCCTCCCCCGCTTGCGGGGGAGGGTTGGGGAGAGGGTGTCTCCGCGATCGAGAGCCTCGAGGAGGAGAGAGTCCTCACCCGCGCCTTCGGCGCGACCTCTCCCGCAAGCGGGAGACGTGAGCCGCGCCCGTAGCTTGCATCGACCAAACCAACGCTCGTTTGGAGCCAGCCGATGAGCGAGCTTCCACTTCACGCCACCGGCGACGCCGCGCTCCAGATCGCACCCGCCACCAAAGCACGCGGCTATTGGGCGACAGTCGGCCGCCGCATCCTGCGCGACAAGGTCAGCATGGCCTGCGCGCTGGTGCTGCTGTTGATCTTCCTCTCCGCGCTGCTCGCGCCCTGGCTTGGCCTCGAGGACCCCTACAAGGGTTCGATGATCCGCCGCCTGCGCCACATCGGTACGACGGGTTATCCGCTCGGCACCGATGAACTCGGCCGCGACATGCTGGCGCGGCTGATCTATGGCGGGCGGCTGTCGCTCGTCATCGGCATTCTGCCCGTGATCCTCGCCTTCGGCATCGGCACCTCGCTCGGTCTCGTCGCGGGCTATCTCGGCGGCAGGCTCAACACCGCGATCATGCGCACGGTCGACGTGTTCTATGCCTTCCCCTCCGTGCTGCTCGCTATCGCCATCTCCGGTGCGCTGGGGGCCGGCATCCTCAATTCCATCGTGGCGCTGACCATCGTGTTCGTGCCGCAGATCACCCGCGTCGCCGAAAGCGTCACCACCGGCGTGCGCAACATGGATTTCGTCGAGGCTGCGCGCGCCTCCGGCGCGGGTCCAATCACCATCATGCGCGTGCACATCCTCGGCAATGTGCTCGGCACGATCTTCGTCTATGCGACCAGCCTGATCTCGGTCTCGATGATCCTGGCCGCCGGTCTCTCCTTCCTGGGGCTCGGCACAAAACCGCCGGAGCCGGAGTGGGGCCTGATGCTGAACACGCTGCGCACCGCGATCTACGTCAATCCCTGGGTCGCAGCCTTGCCCGGCGCGATGATCTTCGCGGTCTCGATCTGCTTCAACCTGCTCTCGGACGGCCTGCGCAGCGCCATGGACATCAGGAATTAGGATATGAGCGAGGCGACCCCTTCCGTCGAGACGCTGGCCCCCGTCGAGGATCGCGGCGGCGTGGCTCAGCCGCTGTTGAGGGTGAGCGGCCTGACCAAGCATTTTCCCGTGCGCGGAGAGCTGTTCAGCGCCAAGCGCACCGTGCGCGCCGTCGACAACGTGTCGTTCTCCGTCGCAAAGGGCGAGACCGTCGGGATCGTGGGCGAATCCGGCTGCGGCAAGTCGACCACCGCGCGACTCCTCATGCATCTGATGCCGTGCGATGCCGGCGACATCATCTATGACGGCATGACCGTCGGCCAGGCACTCAGCTTGCGCGAGCTCCGCCGCGGCATGCAGATGGTGTTCCAGGATTCCTACGCCTCGCTCAACCCGCGCCTGACGATCGAGGAATCGATCGCTTTCGGCCCCAAGGTCCACGGCATGGCGGATAGCGCGGCCCGTGCGCTCGCGCGCGAATTGCTCGGCAAGGTCGGCTTGCGTCCGGAAAATTTCGCCAACCGCTACCCGCATGAGATCTCCGGCGGCCAGCGCCAGCGCGTCAACATCGCGCGGGCGCTGGCGCTGTCGCCGCGGCTGGTAATCCTCGATGAAGCCGTCTCTGCACTCGACAAGTCGGTCGAGGCACAGGTGCTCAACCTGCTCGCCGACCTCAAGCGCGAGTTCGGCCTGACCTATCTCTTCATCAGCCACGACCTCAACGTCGTCCGCTATATCTCGGATCGCGTGCTCGTGATGTATCTCGGTGAGGTCGTCGAGCTTGGCCCGGTCGATGCGGTCTGGGAAGCCCCGGCCCATCCCTATACGCGCGCGTTGCTGGCGGCGATGCCGTCTTCCGATCCCGACAAGCGCACCGAGACGCCGCCGATCTCGGGCGATCCGCCCAACCCGATCGATCCGCCATCCGGCTGCCGCTTCCACACTCGCTGCCCGTTCGTGGAGCCGCTCTGCGCAAAAGCAACCCCAAAGCTCACCGCGCTCGATACTATGGGCCACGAGGCCGCGTGCTATATGGCGATACCAGGATCGGGCCACAGCCGCGCGCCGCAAGAGGGAACAGCATGACAAGACCGACTGCAAAAGACATCAAGGCCATGGCCGAGGTGGCCGGCGTGCCCGTGGACGAGGAGACCGCAACCCGCATCGCCGGCTCCATGGGACCCGTGTTCGACGGCTTTGCGACCATCGCCGGCACGCTGCCGATGGATCTCGAGCCGTCTCTCTATGTGCTGGCGCAAACCACGAAGGTTCCGGCATGAGCACCGAACCCGCATTGATGTCGTTGACCGAGGTCGCGCGCGCGATCGCGATGAAGCAGGTATCCTCGCACGAGGTGACGCGCGCGCTCTTGCATCGCATCGCGGAGTGGCAGCCGCATCTCAACGCCTTCATGACGATCGAGTCCGAGGCCGCGTTGAAGGCGGCGGAAGACGCCGACGAGGCGCTCGCCAAAGGTGAAGTGTGCGGGCCCCTGCATGGCGTGCCGCTCGCGCACAAGGACATGTATTACGACGCCGGCAAGGTCGTGACCTGCGGCTCGCTGATCCGCCGCGACTATGTCGCCACCACGACGTCGACGGCGCTCCAGCGCCTGAAGGATGCCGGCCAGGTCCGGCTCGGCACGTTGCACATGGCCGAGTTCGCCTATGGGCCGACCGGGCATAACAGTCATTATGGTCCGGTGCGCAATCCCTGGAACGTCGCGCACATCACCGGCGGCTCGTCGTCGGGCTCGGGCTCGGCGGTCGCCGCGCGGCTGACCTTCGCAGCGCTCGGCTCCGATACCGGCGGCTCGATCCGCATGCCCGCGAATTTCTGCGGCGTCACGGGCCTGAAGGTGACCTGGGGCCGCATCAGCCGCGCCGGTGCGATGCCGCTGTCGCAATCGCTCGACACCGTCGGCCCGCTTGCGCAGACCGCGGAGGATTGCGCGCTGCTGCTCGCGTTGATGGCAGGCCCCGACCCCGAGGATCCGACCGCGAGCGCCGAGCCTGTGGCGGATTACGTTGCCGCGACAAAAGGCTCGCTGAAGGGCCTCAAGATCGGCGTGCCCGCATCCTTCTATGTCGACGATCTCGACGGCGAAGTGGCGCGTGTGCTCGACGAGACCATCGCCGTGCTCAAGCGCGAGGGCGCCGACATCGTCAAGGTCGAGCTTCCGGATCAGCGGCAATTGCAGGCGGCGAGCCAGCTCGTGCTGGCGGTGGAGGCCGCCGCCTTCCACAAGCGCTGGCTGATCGAGCGTCCGCAGGACTATGGCGCCCAGGTGCTGATGCGGCTCCAGAACGGGCTCGCGGTCCCCGCCGTCACCTATCTCGAAGCGATGCGCTGGCGCGGGCCTGCGCTCGCCGCCCATCACGCGGCCACCGCCGGCGTCGATGCGGTGATCGCGCCCGTGTCGCCGGTGCCGGCGCCGACCATCGCCGAGAGCGACGTCGGCGGGGATGCGCATGCGCCGGCAGTGTTGCAGCGGCTGACGCTGTTCACCCGTCCGGTGAACTATCTCGGCCTGCCGTCGCTGGTCGTGCCGTCGGGCTTCACCAAAGGCGGCCTGCCGGTCGGCATGCAGCTCATCGGCCGCGCGTTCGATGAGGCGACCCTGCTCACCATCGGCGCCGCGTTCCAGCGCGCCACTGACTATCACGCCAGGGTGCCGAAGCTGCCGTCATGACAAAGCTCGTCGAGATCTCAGGCCTCAATATCCGCTTCACCGGCGAGCGCACGGTCTATGCCGTGAACGATCTCGATCTTTCGCTCGGTGACGGTGAGGTGCTGGGCCTGCTCGGCGAGTCCGGCTCAGGCAAGAGCGTGACGTTGCGTGCGCTGATGCGGTTGTTGCCGACGAAGCGCACGCGGATCTCGGGCACCCTTAACGTCATGGGCCGCGACGTTCTGGCCATGGGCGAAGAGGAGCTCTCGGCCTTTCGCGGCCAAACGGTGTCGATGATCTTCCAGGAGCCGGCGCTCGCGCTCGATCCGGTCTACACCATCGGCGCGCAGATCGCCGAGAGCGTGGTACGTCACGAAGGCAAGAGTTTTGCGGAAGCGAGGGTACGTGCCCTCGAAATGCTCGAGGTCGTGCGCATCCCTTCCGCAAAGCGCCGGCTCGATGCCTATCCGCACGAGATGTCCGGCGGCATGCGCCAGCGCGCGATGATCGCGCTCGCGCTCGCCTGCCGGCCAAAGATCCTGCTCGCGGACGAGCCGACCACCGCGCTCGATGCCACCGTGCAGATCCAGATCCTCCTGCTGCTGCGCGAACTGCAGCGCGAGTTCGGCATGTCCGTCATCTTCGTCACCCACGACATCGGCGTGGCGATCGAGATCTGCGACCGTGTCGCGGTGATGTATGCCGGCCAGATCGTGGAGCAGGGGAACCTGCGCGACATCGTGCGCGCGCCGGTTCATCCCTACGCCAAGGGCCTGCTCGCCTCGACCATCCACGGCGCCAAGCGCGGCGCGCGGCTCGAGACCATCCCCGGCACCCCGCCCTCGCTGAGCCAGAAACCGCATAACTGCTCCTTCGCCCCTCGCTGCGCCGTCGCCCAGCCGCAGTGCCTGGAGCGGTTGCCGGCGAATGTGCAGGTGGGACCGGGCAGGGTGGCGAGGTGTGTGCTGGCGGAGGCGGCGGCGGTTACCTCGTAGCCCGCTTGTGTCGATCTGAACTCGTCGATGTGAACTGAAGTATTGCCCCGGGCACACTGCGCTCCCTCCCCCGCAAGGGGGGAGGGAATGAGAGAGCGGTGTGCTCCCGACCTCGAAAATCTCAAGCACCGGCACCGAGTTGCGGCGAGCCACCGGGCGCATCCTGCCAATGGCCTGTTCTACTTTGCATGGGGTTGTTTTCGACATTTTTGTCGACCCCCGGCAACCGGCGAAAGGTAAGGAGTGTTCACACTCCATTCATCCCGGTTCCGGTTCCATGCGCCCCCATTCACGGAGAGGGACTTCGACTTATGTACATTTCTGGCCAAAGCATCATCGTCATCCTGTTCGTCGGCCTGGTCGCCGGCTGGCTTGCTGGCAAGGTGGTTCGCGGAAGCGGGTTCGGCATCATCGGCGACATCGTGGTCGGCATCGCCGGTGCGTTTGTCGCAAGCTTCCTGTTCCCGCGGCTCGGCATCCATCTCGGCGTCGGGCTGGTCTCGGAGATCATCTACTCCGCGATCGGCGCCATCATTCTGCTTCTGGTGGTTCGCCTGCTGCGGGGCGGCGGCCGGCTGTAGCGGTTCGTTGCGAAAAACCGGCTGTCGCGATGACAAATTCGTCGCGGCAGCCGAAAAAGCTGTGGAATTTGTGGATTTTCGCCGCAGCGCGGCGCGCTAGAGGTTTCCTGAGCCAGATTGTTGGTCAACTGTCGTGCATTGGACGACAGCCACAAACGCGATATTAATCCGGGACGAGTACCCCAAATTTAGTTTGTGAAATCAGGGGTTTTACCCCTCATCCGATGAGAAGCGACTGATGGCAGCGGTTCCCGGCTTACGCCGTTCCGAGCTCAGCAGTGCCTTGCGCGCCTGTCGCGCGGCGTTCCTGGGCCTCGGGTTGATGAGCTGCATGATCAACCTGCTCTATCTGACCGGGTCGATCTTCATGCTGGAGGTCTACGACCGGGTGCTGCCCAGCCGCAGCATCCCGACGTTGGTCGGCCTGATCTTCCTCGCCGGCGGTCTCTACATCGCACAAGGCGTTCTGGACCTGATTCGTGGCCGCATCCTCGGCCGTATCGGCACTGCGCTCGACGAGGCCCTGAACAAACGGGTGTTCGATACTATCGTGCGCCTGCCGCTTCTGGTCGGCAGCCGCAATGAAGGCCTCCAGCCCCTGCGCGACCTCGACAACGTCCGTTCCTTCCTCGGCGGCATGGGGCCGAGCGCGTTCTTCGACCTGCCGTGGCTGCCGCTCTATCTCGCCATCTGCTTCGCCTTCCATTGGCTAATCGGCGTTACGGCTCTGGCCGGCGCGATCATCCTGGTCGGCCTCACGCTGGTGACGGAGTTCATGTCCCGCCGGCCCGCGCGCGAGGCGACGAGCCTTGCCGGACAGCGCAACGATCTCGCCGCCTCCAGCCGCCGCAATGCCGAGGTGCTGGTGGCGATGGGGATGGCCGGCCGGCTCAACCAGCGCTGGAGCGAGGCCAACGAAAAATATCTCGCCGGCAATCAGCGCGCCAGCGATGTCGCCGGCGGTCTCGGCGCCATCGCAAAAGTTCTGCGCATGATGCTGCAATCAGCCGTGCTCGCGGTCGGCGCCTATCTCGTCATTCATCAGGAGGCGACCGCCGGCATCATCATCGCGGGCTCGATCCTCTCGGCGCGCGCGCTCGCGCCGGTCGATCTCGCGATCGCGCACTGGAAGTCCTTTGTCGCCGCGCGGCAGAGCTGGCAGCGGCTCAGCCGCCTGCTGGAGCAGATTCCGGCCCAGGTGATGCCGACCCAGTTGCAGGCGCCCTCGAGCCGCCTCGCGGTCGAAGGCGTCAGCATCGTGCCGCCGGGCGATCAGCGCGTCATCGTGCAGGACGTGACATTCGTGCTCAATGCCGGCATGGGCCTCGGCGTGATCGGCCCGAGCGGTTCGGGCAAATCGTCGCTGATCCGCGCGCTGGTCGGCGTCTGGCAGCCGGTGCGCGGCAAGGTGCGCCTCGACGGCGCGGCGCTCGACCAGTGGGCCTCCGACGTGCTCGGGCGCCACATCGGCTATCTGCCGCAGGACGTCGAGCTGTTTGGCGGCAGCATCGCGCAGAACATCAGCCGGTTTGATCCCGACGCGACCTCCGATGCGATCATCAGTGCTGCGAAAGAGGCCGGCGTGCATGAGATGATCATCAAGATGCGCGAGGGTTACAACACGCAGGTCGGCGAGCAGGGCACGGCGTTGTCCGCGGGCCAGGCGCAGCGCGTGGCGCTGGCGCGCGCGCTCTACGGCAATCCGTTCCTGATCGTGCTCGACGAGCCCAATTCGAACCTCGATACCGAAGGCGACGAGGCCTTGACCCGCGCGATCCGCGCCGCGCGCGAGCGCGGGGCTATCGTCGTCGTCGTGGCGCACCGTCCGATCGGCGTCGAGGCGGTCGACCAGATCCTGGTGCTGCGCGACGGCCGCATGCAGGCCTTCGGCCCGAAGGAGCAGGTGCTCGCGCAGGTGCTTCAGCCGCGCGTCGCCCCGCCGGCGCCGCCGATCAAGATCGTCAGCGAAGGCGGAGTGGCCAAACCATGAGCACGATGACGATGGCGGACGCCAAGCCCGCGGCAAAGAGAAGCGTGCGGCAGTCGATCAGGTTTCACCTGCTGCTCGGTCTCGGGATCGTGCTGCTGCTCGCCGGGGGGCTCGGCGGCTGGGCTTCGACCGTGCTGATCTCCGGCGCGCTGATCGCGCCGGGACAGATCGTCGTCGAATCCAACGTCAAGAAGGTGCAGCATCCGACCGGCGGCGTGGTCGGCGAGGTGCGCGCCCGCGACGGCGACCTGGTCAAGGCCGGCGACATCGTGGTGCGGCTCGACGACACCGTCACCAAGGCGAATCTCGCCATCGTCACCAAGAACCTCGACGCCGGTCAGGCGCGCGCGGCGCGGCTGCAGGCCGAACAGCGCGGGCTTGCAAGGATCGAATTCCCGCAAACGCT
Organism: Bradyrhizobium sp. UFLA05-109; assembly: GCF_054185165.1. Lineage (NCBI taxonomy): Bacteria > Pseudomonadati > Pseudomonadota > Alphaproteobacteria > Hyphomicrobiales > Nitrobacteraceae > Bradyrhizobium > Bradyrhizobium sp. UFLA05-109. Next base: position 120,087 of record NZ_JBBIAR010000024.1, read on the forward strand.
GCTCGATCGCGCAAGCGACCCAGACGTGGCGATCCTTCTGGCCAGTGAGGGCAAACTGTTCGAGGTCCGCGTCAACGGCCGCGCCGGGCAAAAGGCCCAGCTCCGCGAGCGCATCCAGCAGCTCAACGAGGAGATCGACGGGCTGAGCGCGCAGGAGACCGCCAAGGACAAGGAGATCGCGCTGGTGCAGCAGGAGCTCGTCGGCGTCCGCGATCTCTATGACAAGCACCTGGTGCAGCTCTCGCGCCTGACCACGCTCGAGCGCGACTCGGCCCGCCTCAACGGCGAGCGCGCGCAGTACATCGCATCGCGTGCCCAGGCCAAGGGCAAGATCACAGAGACCGAGCTCCAGATTATCCAGGTCGACAAGGACATGGTGAGCGAGGTCTCCAAGGATTTGCGCGAGACCAACGACAAGATCGGCGAGCTGATCGAGCGTAAGGTCACCGCCGAGGATCAGCTCCGTCGCGTCGATATCCGCGCGCCGCAGGATGGCATGGTGCTACAATCGACCGTGCACACCGTCGGTGGCGTCGTGACCGCCGGCGATACCCTCATGCTGATCGTGCCGCAGCAGGACGACCTCCAGGTCGAGGCCAAGGTCAATCCGACCGACATCGACAAGCTCCAGGTCGGCCAGAAGACGCTGCTGCGTCTCTCCGCCTTCAACCAGCGCACCACGCCGGAGCTCAACGGCGTCGTGAGCCGCGTCTCGCCCGACGTCACCACGGACCAGCGCACCGGTCAGAGCTATTACACTATCCGCGTCTCGATGCCGCCGGAAGAGGTCGCCCGCCTCGGTGAGGTCAAGCTGATCCCCGGCATGCCGGTCGAGGCCTTCGTGCAGACCGGCGACCGCACCATGCTGTCCTACTTGATGAAGCCGCTGCACGACCAGTTGATGCGGGCGTTCCGGGAAAAGTGAGGCGAGGAGTATCCTGGGGCGATGCGAAGCATCGAACCGGGGACCGCGTGCCGCAGCGTTGGTTTCGTAGGGTGGGCAAAGGCGCAACGCGCCGTGCCCACCTCTTTTGCGGACACACACATGGTGGGCACGCTTCGCTTTGCCCACCCTGCGTCCTACGTTCTTGATATAGTTCGAACGCAAGCAGGACCTCCAGCGTCAGACACATGCATCACGCCCCGATCCAGACCCCGCCGGCCATCGCCACCGAAGCCTTCACCGATGCAAGTCTTGCGGTCGCCCGCCTCGAAGAGATCTACGAGCGCAATACCAAATTCCTGCGCGATCACTTCGAAGCGTATCTCAACGGTACGCCGCCGGCGACCCGTGTACGCGCGTTCTATCCGTTCGTTCGCATCACCACCGCGACGCATGCGCGGCTTGATTCGCGTCTGGCCTACGGGTTCGTTGCCGGACCCGGCGTGCACGAGACTAGCGTGACGCGGCCGGATGTGTTCCGGACCTATCTCACCGAGCAGATCGGCCTCCTGATCAAGAATCACGGCGTGCCGGTCGAGATCGGCGAGTCCTTTGAGCCGATCCCGATTCATTTCGCCTATCGGCGGGACATCAACATCGAGGCGGCGATCAGCACGGGCGATACGGTCGGCACGCGGCTGATGCGCGACGTGTTCGACACGCCGGATCTTGCCGCCATGGATGATGCGATTGCCGACGGCACGCTCGCGCTGGCGCCCGGAGCGCCGGAGCCGCTGGCTTTGTTCCGCGCGGCGCGCGTCGACTATTCGCTGCGGCGGCTCTATCACTACACCGGCACCGATCCCGAGCACTTCCAGAATTTCGTGATCTTCACCAACTACCAGTTCTACGTCGATGCCTTCGTGCAGCTCTGCCAGCAGCGGCTTGCCTCGGGCGAGGACGGCATTGATGCCTTCGTCGGGCCGGGCAACGTCATCACGCGCAACGCACGGTTCGGGGGCGGCACGAGCGGGATTGCGCCGGATCGCGCGCCGCAGATGCCGGCCTTCCATCTCGTCGAGCCCGGCTATCAGGGCATCACCCTGATCAACATCGGCACGGGCCCTTCCAATGCGCGGAACGTGACCGATCACGTCGCGGTGCTGCGGCCGCATGCCTGGCTGATGGTCGGGCATTGCGCGGGTCTGCGCAACACGCAGCGGCTCGGCGATTACGTGCTGGCGCATGGCTACGTCCGCGAGGATCACGTGCTCGATCAGGAGCTGCCGCCCTGGGTGCCGATTCCTGCGCTTGCCGAGGTGCAGGTCGCGCTCGAGGAGGCGGTCGAGGAGGTCACGGGCTTGTCCGGCTTCGAGCTCAAGCGCCTGATGCGAACCGGAACGGTCGCGAGCGTGGACAACCGCAATTGGGAGATCAGCGGCGCCGCGGTCATTCGCCGCCTGTCGCAATCCCGCGCCGTTGCGCTCGACATGGAATCGGCGGCGATCGCCGCCAACGGCTATCGCTTTCGTGTCCCCTACGGCACATTGCTGTGCGTCTCGGACAAGCCGCTGCATGGCGAGATCAAGCTCGCAGGGATGGCGAGCGCATTCTACCGACAGCGCGTCAGCCAGCATCTCGAGATCGGCCTGAAGACGCTCGAACGGCTCAAGCACCAGGAGTCGGAGCGCCTGCATTCGCGCAAGCTGCGCAGCTTCGCCGAGGTGGCATTTCAGTAGTCCGATGCTCACGCGCGCTTAGGGCAGCAGAACTGTCATACGCAGCACTGACGTCTGCGTGAGTGCACAAGTCCTCTGGAATATTCACCGGAGGAGCAGGGTTTACACGTCGTCCGGGGCTCCCATGACCAAGGCCACAGGAGCAGACATGAGCAATCCCCTGATCAGGTACGTCGTGCTGGGAGCATGTGTGGTGGCGCTGTTCGCGCCGCCGGCATTCGTCCCGGTTTTTGCGGCAGGTGGCGGTGGTGGCGGCGCGAACAGCGCCTCCACACATGCTCCCAGCACGACGTACCTGATCAGGGGATTGCTCATGTC